>JAFOMV010000270.1 GCA_017418765.1 Ruminococcus sp.
AACGCTTTAGTTTACGAGGAAAGTCCGGGCATCACAGAGCAGGGTAGCTGCTAACGGCAGCCGAGGGCGACCTTAGGGCAAGTGCAACAGAGATATACTGCCGTCCTTTCGGGCGGTGATGGTGGAAAGGCGGGGTAAGAGCCCACCAGAGTACGGGAGACCGTACTGCTATGTAAACCCTATCCGATGCAACGTCTATTGGTGCCTGTTATCTTAACGTCTGCTCGGCGGATAACAGGTAATGACGGCTTCAGCTTATCGGCGACGGTAAGCGTAGATAAATTGCCGCACACGACAGAACCCGGCTTATCGGTCTGGTCAGAAAAGAGAGCTTCGGCTCTCTTTTTTATATCTTATCGCATAATAGCTTCGATGCAGTTCAGGCTGTGTCGGAGCTATTTTTGTAATCAAAGTCCTGAATTATGTCAACTTCTGATGCTGATAGGGTTGACAGCAGAGCGCCAATGTGCTATAATACGTTTGTCACTGAAAAATATAAAAGGAGTTGACTATTATCAAGACAAGAAATATTACTATGACTGCATTATTTGTAGCGCTCATATCAGCAGGTGCATATATACGAATACCTGTACCTGTGTGTCCGTTTACGCTGCAATTTTTGTTTACCACTCTTGCAGGGATAGTTCTCGGAAAGAAAAATGGTGCAATTGCTTCAAGTGTGTATGTATTACTCGGACTTGCAGGACTTCCTGTATTTACTGGCGGAGGAGGCATAGGCTATATTCTTCAGCCAACATTCGGTTATCTCATAGGATTTATACTTGGTTCATTTGTAACAGGGGCTGTAGTTCACAGAGGGCAGGCATCAATGAAGCGTATGCTTATAGGCAGTTTTCTGGGACTTATCATAGTTTATGCATCGGGTATGATCTATTACTGGATCATCAGCCGTTACTGGCTCAATGACCCGATAAGTGCGAGGGCGCTGTTACTTTACTGTTTCATTCTGGCTGTTCCGGGCGATATAGCATTGTGCATACTTTCAGCTATCATAGGAAAACGAATTATCGGCTGTCAAAGGGGGTATAACAATGGATATGCTGAAAACAGCTGATGAGATAATAAAAGGCAGACGTCTTAGCCGAAATGATGATCTTGAATACCTGTTATCCGCTGATCTTGATGAACTCTGCAAAGGTGCCGACATCATACGGCGTCATTTTAAAGGAAGACATACCGAGCTTTGCAGTATTATAAACGGAAGAAGCGGAAGATGTTCCGAAGACTGCAAATTCTGTGCCCAGTCATCACATCACTGTACAGGGATAAATGAGTATGGTTTCCTTGACAGCAACAGAATACTGGCTGAGTGCAAACATAATGAAAGCATGGGCGTACATCGTTTCGCTATAGTTACAGCAGGAAGAAGTGTCAGCGGCGATGATTTTGAAAAAGCGCTTCAAAGCTATGATATGCTGAAAAGAGAGTGCAGTATAGGTCTCTGTGCTTCACACGGGCTTCTGACTCAGGAGCAGTTCATTCAGCTCAAAAATTCAGGGGTCAGCAGATATCATGCCAATATAGAGACATCAAAGCGATATTTTCCTTACATATGTTCTACCCATACATTTGATGATAAGCTTGAATGTATAAGACGTGCTAAAAATGCAGGACTTGAGGTCTGTTCAGGCGGTATCATAGGAATGGGAGAAACATGGGATGACAGACTGGATATGGCATTAACACTTCTTGAAATGGGAGTTGTATCTGTCCCGATAAATGCTCTGATACCAATAAAGGGAACTGCTCTTGAATGTGTTGAACCTATTACAGAAAATGATATAATACGAACAGCTGCTATATTCAGATTTATACTCCCTGATGCGAATATCAGACTGGCAGCAGGACGTGATCTTATGGAAAACTGCGGTGAAAAGGCGTTTCTTTCGGGAGTTGATTCTGCTATTACAGGAGATATGCTTACGACATCAGGCAATCGTATACTTGATGATATTGCAATGCTGAAGCAAATTGGCTTTACTGTTGAGGGGGTAACGCAATGAGCAAAGGTTTATTTATAACAGGGACAGGTACAGATATCGGCAAGACCTATATCACTGCTTTATTGCTCAGAAAACTCAGTGCAAGCGGCAGGGATGCTGCATACTTCAAGGCGGCAATGAGCGGAAATATACGCCGTGATGATGGTTCACTTATCCCCGGCGATGCGTTGTATGTGAAGACGGTTTCGGGAATAGATCAGCCGCTTGAGACAATGTGCCCGTATGTGTATGAAACAGCAGTATCACCCCATCTTGCAGCAAGGATCGAGGGGACTCCCGTTGAACCTGATATACTGATGGAGCAGTTCAAAAAAGTGTGTTCGGACCATGACTATGTTATCGCTGAAGGAAGCGGAGGAATAGTATGCCCCATCAGATATGATGAGAATATACTTTTTCTTGAAGATGTGATAAAAATGTTCGGGATTCCCTGTGTTATCACTGCCGATGCAGGACTTGGAACTATAAACAGTGTTGCCCTGACCTGTGCTTATATGAGATCACATGGGATCAAGGTAAAGGGTATCATATTCAATCATTATCACAAGGGTGACATCATGGAGGAAGATAACAAGCTGATGTGTGAAAAAATAACAGGCTTACCGGTTATAGCCTGCGTTTCAGATAACGATAAAGAGATAGACATTGAAGCAGACTTTCTGGCTTCTCTGTGCGAATAAAAGGAGGCAGAAATGATCTGGTACCCATATGCACAAATGAAAGGACTTGATGCGCCTATAGATATAGATCATGCCGAAGGAGTTCATCTTTATACCTCTGACGGTCATGATCTGATCGATTCCGTATCCTCATGGTGGAGCGTAATACACGGTTACAATCATCCCGAGATGAACACAGCTATAAAGGAACAGCTTGACAAGTTTGCTCATGTAATGCTGGGCGGTCTCACTCATGGGCCTGTTCAGAAGCTATCGGATAAATTAGCAGAATGGCTTCCTGCTGATCTGGACTACTGCTTTTTTTCTGATTCTGGAAGTGTGGCTGTTGAGGTTGCACTGAAAATGGCATTGCAGTATAATACCAACCGAAATTCCACCCGTGATACCATCCTCGCACTGGAACACGCCTATCACGGCGATACATTCAAGGCAATGGAAGTAGGAGATGATGAGGATTATCACTTCGCATTCGGAAAATCAAACGAAAGAAAAAGAGGAGTTATCCATATCCCGACTGAAGAAACTGCACTTGAACAGGCATTCGTACAGTATGGGGATAAGCTGACATGTTTCATAGTTGAACCGCTTTTGCAGGGGGCAGGCGGCATGAGGATGTATGATGTTTCATTTCTTGAACGTGCAAGAAAGCTCTGCGATGAATACGATGTACTTCTTATCTTTGATGAAGTTGCTACAGGCTTCGGACGTACGGGAAACCGCTTTGTTGCTGACCTTGTAACACCTGATATACTTGTACTCGGCAAAGCGCTGACAGGCGGATATATTGGTCATGCCGTTACTGTTGCAAATAAAAAGGTGTGGGATGGCTTTTACAGTGATGATCCGACACACGCTCTTATGCATGGTCCTACTTTTATGGGAAATGCTCTTGCCTGCTGTGCAGCGCTGAAGTCTATAGAATTGTTTGAACGTGAAAACTATATTGAAAAAATAAAAAACATCGAAACGATCACTAAACGAGAGATGAAGGGCTTAACAGATACACGCATTAAAGAGATAAGAATAATGGGTGGCTGTGTCTGCATTGAGGTCAATGACAGAAGATACCTTGACGGTTTCAGGGAATATGCGTATAAACATGGTGTTTTCAGCCGTCCGTTCCTTAATTATATGTATGCTATGGTGCCGTACGTTATAAGCGATGAGGAACTTGTCAAAGTACTGGATACGATGAGATCATGGTTCACGGAAAAATAATATATAAAGAATTATCGGGGGAAAACTTATGATGAGTTTTCCCTTTTTGATAAGATGTATACATCGTCTGTAAAAACTAATTCTCCACTTCTTACAGTTATATTTTATCTATTATGTCTAAATCGGCTGAAATAACAGATTTCGTATTTCTCAAAGCTTGACAAAGGGAGTAAAAAGTGATATAGTAATTAAGTAATGTACAATTGTACATCACACACGGACGTTTTTACTTTAAGTTTCAGAGGTACATTTCTATGGAGAATAAATCTCAGCTTATTGTTGCCGATTCTCATATACTTCCCGAGGTGTTTACAAAGGTACTGGAAGTAAAAAAGCTGATGGCTCAGAAAGGCGAAAAAAGTTTCGCCTCAGCCTGTAAAAGAGTCGGTATATCAAGAAGTGCTTACTATAAGTACAAAGACAGCGTTTTTTCATATGAGGAACTTTTTACGAGAAGGATAGTTAATCTTCATCTTCTTCTGAATGACAGCCCCGGTGTACTGTCAAGTGCTCTTTCCTTCCTGCATAGTCTGAATGCCAATATCCTGACGCTTAATCAAAGCATACCGGTTGACGGTGTTGCTCAGGTAAATATTTCTCTCAGGCTGTCAGAAAGTTCCGACGATCAGCTCGTTGGTCTGAATTCGATAAACGAACTCGACGGTGTTCTTGAAGCAAAGATACTTTCCGCCGAGTAATTATACGGAGGTTTTATTTTATGTCAGTTAAATTTGCAGTTTTAGGTCATGGTGTTGTCGGCTCAGGTGTTGTTGAGCTTTTCTATAAAAATAAGAAAAGTATAGAAAAGCGTGCAGGTACTGAGATGGATATAAAGTATATCCTTGATCTCAGAGACTTTCCTGATTCTCCTTATAAAGACAAGTTCACAAAGGACTTCAATGATATCCTTAACGATGATGAGGTAACATCGGTTGCTGAGTGCATGGGAGGCGTTGAGCCTGCTTTCACATTTGTGAAGTCATGCCTCGAAAAGGGCAAGAGCGTTTCAACTTCAAACAAGGAGCTTGTTGCTGAAAAAGGTGACATCCTTCTTCAGACTGCAAAAGAGCATAACTGCAACTTCTTCTTTGAAGCAAGTGTCGGCGGTGCTATACCGATAATCCGTCCTCTCCACCGCTGTCTTGCTGCTAATGATATATCAAAGGTCGCAGGTATCCTCAATGGTACAACTAACTTCATCCTCACAAAGATGTACAATGACAATATGCCTTTCGCAGATGCTCTCAAGCTTGCTCAGGAGCTTGGATATGCCGAAAAAGACCCTACAGCTGATATCGAAGGTCATGATGCGTGCCGTAAGATATGCATAATTTCCTCTCTGGTATTCGGCAAGCATGTTTATCCTAAGAGTGTTTACACAAAGGGTATCACTCAGGTCGAGCTCTGCGACGTTGAAGCTGCTGATGTTCTCGGCTACGCTATAAAGCTTGTTGCAAGCGTAACTAAGCTTGACAACGGCAAAATACTTCCTTGCGTAATGCCTACACTGGTGTCATATGACAATATCATGGCAGGCGTTAACGATGTATTCAACGCTGTTCTTGTATACGGTGATGGTGTGGATCAGACAATGTTCTACGGCAGGGGCGCAGGTAAGCTTCCTACTGCAAGCGCAGTTCTTGGTGACGTTATCGAGACTGCAAAGAGCAGCGGCACAGTTCTCTCTCAGACATGGGCTTCTTCATCAGATGACAGCTTTATTGAAAATGCTGACAGCTATACATCTCACTGGTATTTCCGTGTACCTGCTGATTCTGACGTGGATATGGGCGGTACTTATACACATGATGATGGAATATCGTATGTAACCGATGAGGAAATGACATTTGCAGAAGCTAAAGCAAAGGCTGCTGAAATTGGCGCACTTGCTTTCATGCCTGTTCTTTGATAATTCTAAAGGTGAATATGAATGTGATACTTTTCAGTTCATATTCACCTTTTTATATCGCAACAGCTATGTTTTTTCGTCAGTATACTGCTTGAACATACAAAATCTTCCATTCACTTTTTGTACGTGCTGTGATATAATCTGATTAATGAGATTATTAATTTTAAGGAGTGCATATTATGTTTGGAACGATCAAAAGCAGTAAATCAGATGTTATCAGCAAAACCGTCTATATGGAACTTTTCAGTGACAGGAAGATAGCTTACAGGGTAACAGCAGGCCGTACTATGCGTTTTGGCGAGGAAATAAATATCTACGGCATAGAAGCCACTGACAGCAGAACAGGTGAAACCGAAAGAATATCGGATTTTTCACCAGATATAGAAGACGCTGTTGCTTTTGCAGAAATGCTCAATTTACAGAAAGCAAGGCCGAAGCAGCTTTACGGAAAAGCGCTGGGCTACCTGAGGATGACTATTTCTGCTATGTGAGATCATGTCATAAAAATTCTTGTTTGAGTATGGACAAATGGTCTTTTTTATGCTATAATAATTATCGGGTAAAATACCTGTAAATCCACTAAAGAAAGGAACAATAAACAATGGCAGAACTGAAATATGAGATAACCGAAAAGATAGGTGTTCTTTCAGAAAACGCAAAAGGATGGACTAAAGAGCTTAATATGGTAAGCTGGAATGAGCATGATCCAAAGTATGATATCCGTGAATGGGCTCCTGATCATTCAAGAATGGGAAAGGGAGTTACACTGACAGCTGATGAGCTTGCTGAGCTTAAAAATCTGCTTGCAGATATTGACCTTGATTCCTTTGACGAGGAATGACACGGTATAATGTCTTACTATGATACATAAATGATAAATGCCCCTGAGCGCAAAATATGTGCTCAGGGGCATTGTGTATACTATTCTTCCAGATTGTCTATATCATTGAGCTGAAGATAGATGCGCTGCATCTGCATATCTGTTTCGGCAATGCGCTCTGCACACTCACGAAGCTCCTCAGATATCTCATTCGGTATGGCAGAGGATGGCTTGTATTTGAGCTGATGTTCCAGGCTTGCCCAGAAATCCATTGCGATAGTTCTTATCTGTATCTCTACCGGAGCATATTGCTTATGGGTCGAAAGATAAACAGGAACATTAACAACAAGATGATAGCTTCTGTAGCCGCTTTTCTTAGGATGTTTTATGTAGTCCTTACGCTTGATGACAGTAAAGTCGTCACGCTGACCCAGCATATCCACAAGGGAGTAAATATCGCTGATATAGCAGCAGGTCACTCTTATGCCTGCAATATCAAGCAGGTTTCTTCTTGCAGCGTCAGTTGTAAGAGGGAGCCCCTTTTTTTCAAGTTTGCCTATAATAGACTGCGGAGATTTCAGCCTGTCTTCAATGTTATGTATAGGGTTTCTCTGATATTTAAGATTGAATTCGTTGTTGAGTATGTCAAGATAGGATTTGACTACAGTGATAGCTGATTCGTATAGATGTGCAAGCTCCATGAAATCATAGAAGATTCGGGCGGCACGTTCTTTGAATGATTCGTTGGTCTCGATACGAGCCGGAAGGTTATTCAGCGTATCTATATAGAAATCCATTTCTCCCATTTTGTTCCATCCTTTCTGTTACATGATCTTATGGTGTGAGAACTCATCATATATAAATATATTATATCATGTTTTAGTGTAAAGTCAATCGGGAAAAATGTCAGTATTTTGAAAATCTAATGAAAAAATGTCAAAAATACATAATAGAGAATTATTCAGCTTCGTCAATTATCTTTTTTCGGTACAGCCACGCAGACTGTTCCTGCTTGTTATCGCCGTAGTTGTAGTAAATATGCCCTGCAAGAGCATCGGGGAGATACTGCTGTTTCACGTAGTGGTTCTTGTAATCGTGGGGATACTTGTAATGCTGTCCCACAACAGCTGCACCTTTACCGTCGAAATGTTTGTTTTGCAGGTGGCGAGGGAAGTCGAGAGCATCACAGCTTTTCAAGTCAGCTATAGCCGCATCGATAGCCGCTTCTGCGCTGTTGGACTTGGGAGCGGTAGCAAGCAGGATTATAGCCTCTGCCAGAGGTATCCTTGCTTCGGGCAGACCCAGCTGTAACGCAGAATCCACACAAGCTTTAGTGATTGCGATTGCCTGCGGATAAGCGAGACCGATGTCCTCAGCTGCAATTACAAGAAGCCTGCGTGACAGGGAAATGATATCGCCTGCCTCAATAAGACGGGCAGCATAGTGAAGTGCAGCATTTTCATCTGAGCCTCGTATGGACTTCTGAAGCGCTGAAAGAATATCGTAGTGCTGGTCTCCGTCACGGTCATAGCGAATATTGCTGCGCTGTGCCAGAATTTTCAGTGAATCCGAAGTAACGTTGACTTTTCCCTCTGAAGCTTCTCCGCATATCACAGCAAGTTCAGCGGTATTCATAGCTTTGCGGACATCACCGCCGCAGCTGTATGCGATACGTGTGATGATATCGTCAGATGCTTCTATTTCGTAACCGTTTTCCTCAGAGATGATACGGAATGCACGGCGAATAGCAGGCATAAGCTGCTCGGCGGAAACAGGTTTGAACTCAAACACGGTGCTTCGGCTTATCACAGCATTGTATACCGAAAAATACGGGTTCTCAGTAGTTGAAGCAATGAGCGTGATATCACCGTTTTCGATGTATTCCAGAAGACTTTGCTGCTGCTTTTTATTAAGATACTGTATCTCGTCAAGATAGAGGAGGATACCGTTTTCGCTTCCGAACGTGCCGATCTCAGCCACAACGTCCTTGATATCGGAGATTGACGCATTTGTGCCGTTGAGCTTGTACAGCGACATACCGCAGTTTTCAGCTATAATTCGGGCAACAGTGGTCTTGCCCACACCTGACGGGCCGTAGAATATCATATTTGGTACGGTACCGCTGTCGATAATACGGCGCAGCGGCTTTCCGTCGGCAAGGATGTGTTCCTGTCCGACCACATCGGCAAGGGTTTTAGGGCGAATCTTATCAGCTAAAGGCGCAGACATAGTTTTCCTCCTTATGTATCAAGGTCAAGCACCATAAAGACGTTTGCGTTCAGATCGTCGCAATATCTTTCGGTAAAAGTAAATCCGTTCCGTTTATAGAGGGATATGGCACGTTTACTTGAATAGGTAGTACCGAGGTACATTTTCTTGTATTTCTGTTCACGGGCATGGTCAATTGCACTCATCAGCATTTTGTATCCCAGCTTTTTGCCCTGGTAGCTGTCGCTGAGGTAAAGTCCGCTAAGCTCGCATTTTTCATCGCTGAGGTGCTTCATAGCAGTCACGCCTACAACGGTCCCGTTATCGATGAGGCACCACAGATCATCGAAGTATCGGGCGATATTGTCGTAGAAGCTGTTGCGGACTGACTCACCGAAAGCGTTACCCGATACAGGGATGATACTGCTGAAAAATCGGCTGACATCAGCTTTCATTTCGTGGCTGTAGGGGAGAAGTGTAATCATTGCTTTATCCGCCTTCCGCCAGTAATTCGGGACATTTGTCCATGATTATTTCATGAGTGAAATACTTCTCCGTGAAACAGACCTGCTGTTCGATCTCATCAGCTGTAAATGACATCCCCTCGGGACAGACTACCCATTTTTCCTCAACGTCATCAGCGCGTCTTATTACGGCGATTATCTCTCCTGTGAACGTATCAACGGGATGATCGACACCGAGGATGTAAGCATCCTGTTCTTCACCGTCAGGAGCGATAATTCCGTCAATATAGCCGTAGTTAACAGGATAGACCATATCAGTATATTTGGGGTGAGTACTTCCCAGTGGACGGTCAACAGTTACAGTAACAGTTCTTCCGATGATATCATTCAGCTTATAGGTCGCGGTTATTTCAATATGATTTCCTTCGCTATCAATAAATTCAGCCACAAAGTTATCATTAATCCGCGTAATGGGAAAGTAAATCGACTTCCCTCTAAGTTTTGCCTGCATTGAGCTGAGGCTGTCAACGCTAATACTTGGCAGACAGTTGCTGCCAAACGTATGAGACTCGTTCATTTTCTCAAAGGGAAACAGTCCCAGTCTAAAGCCGTTTACATCAAAAACACTGTAAACATCGCTTTTTTCAGTAACTTTTTGCTCGAAAAAGTTCTCGTAAAAATTTATTGCTCTGTCCATGTTTTTGACGCAAAGATAGAGCGAATTAATGTGAAATTCCATTGTACCACCTTGATTAATAGTATAGATTATAATTTATGTTTGTATGGTCTGATATTATCCATCCGAAATGTTAGAAATTACATTTTGGGCGTTCCCTCTGGAATTTGCCAAAGGAACACAGCTACTTTGAGATCTATTCATATTATCAGCAAGATATTACGTTAAATCCTGATATATACTATCAAAAAACATAGGGACGGACAGCCTGTCCGTCCCTTAACAGCTATTGATTACTTGTAAAGTGGGAACTTCTCGCAGATAGCGTTAACGCCTGCACGGATCTCGTCAGCCTTGTTCTCGAAATCTGTAGCGCAAAGGTAGATGTACTCAGCGATCTTTTCCATTTCCTCAACACCGAGACCTCTTGTTGTAACAGCAGGAGTACCGATACGGATACCGCTTGTTACGAATGGCTTCTCAGGGTCATTGTGGATAGCGTTCTTGTTAACTGTGATATAAACCTCGTCAAGTCTGTGTTCCAGTTCTTTACCTGTGATCTTGAAAGGACGGAGATCAACCAGCATAAGGTGGTTGTCTGTACCGCCTGAAACGAGATTGAAGCCTCTCTTGAGGAGACCGTCAGCAAGTGCCTTAGCGTTCTCGACTATACGCTTCTGGTATTCCTTGAACTCAGGTTTGAGAGCCTCACCGAAGCAAACAGCCTTAGCAGCGATGGTGTGCATCAGAGGGCCGCCCTGTGTGCCGGGGAAGATAGCGGAGTTGATCTTCTTAGCAAGGAATTCGTTATTTGTGAGGATAAGACCGCCTCTTGGTCCACGGAGAGTCTTATGAGTTGTAGTTGTAACGATGTCAGCGTATGGAACAGGTGACTCGTGGCAGCCTGCTGCAACGAGACCAGCAATGTGAGCCATATCTACCATAAGGAGAGCACCGACAGCCCTTGCGATCTCTGAAAGACGCTTGAAGTCGAGAGCACGTGGATAAGCAGATGCGCCTGCAACGATAAGCTTTGGCTTGTTCTTGTTAGCAAGCTTATATACCTCGTCATAGTTGATAGTCTCAGTCTCATCGTCAAGACCGTATGAAACGAAATTGAAGAACTTACCTGAGATATTTACAGGTGAACCGTGAGTGAGGTGACCGCCGTCAGCAAGGCTCATACCGAGAACGGTGTCGCCGGGCTGAAGCAGAGCAAAATAAACAGCTGTATTAGCCTGTGCACCTGAGTGAGGCTGAACGTTTGCGTACTTAGCGCCGAAAAGTTTGCAAGCTCTTTCTATAGCGATCTTCTCAACTTCGTCAACACACTGACATCCGCCGTAGTAACGCTTTCCGGGATAACCTTCAGCATACTTGTTTGTAAGAACGCTTCCCATAGCAGCCATAACAGCAGGGGAAACGATGTTCTCGCTTGCGATGAGCTCGAGGTTTCTCTGCTGACGAGCGAGCTCCTGATTCATTGCTTCACCGACTGCGGGATCATACTTTGAAACGAAGCCGATGGAGTCCATAAGATCATTATACATTTTAGTGACACTCCTTTAAGATAATTATAAACTTAATGACAGGCAAAACACGCCATAATATGATTATACATTACTTTTATTTAAATTTCAATAGGAAATAGCAAAAAAAACAAAAAAATAAATGCAGCTGTTGAAACTGCATTTATCATGTATCAGCACTTATTGTGGAATAATACTGTTCCAGTCAGCTTTATATCCTGCTGATGCTATTGCGTAATATTTGAGTATATATGATGCATCTCTTGCATCGATCAGACCGTCCATATTCACATCAGCCCTTTTGATGAAATCCGACGATAATCTGTAGTCTGACTTTGATGCGTAGTCTGCATATGAAGTGAGTACAGCTGAGGCATCTATGGAATCGACAGCTCCATTTCCGTTGACATCGCCGAGGTAGTCATAGCAGTTGATAACATAGCTGTAAAGAGGCTTATCATCACCAAGCGGTACTATATTAATAGTTGCACTGTCAGAAGTATAGAAAGCTTCTTTAAGATTGGACGGAAATGCGGTACAGCTTGAAGTTATGTCTAAAGTGGAAGTTTCTGTCATGTAGTTGCCGTTTTCATCCTTCTGGGGAAGCTGAGTTGTCACGGTAATTGCCGCTTTAAAACCATAAAGGTCAACTCTGCCTGATCTTGAATAGTATTTTGTTACAGCCGGAACGCCGTCAAGTGAAATGAAAGCAGTTTTAGATAGTGCATGAATAGTAAGATTTGAACTTGCAGTTGACGGCATGATATCCCATGATGAGAAATCCTGTTCTGTGTACTTATCTATATGCTTATGCAGTGAAGATGTATCTACAGAAGAATAATCAATGTTTTCGCCATCAGCGACAGTAAGTATCTTCATTACTTTACCGTCAAAATCAAGAAAGGTGACGGTGTGTTTATTGTCAGCGGCTGAAGCATACTGTGAAAATAAAGCTGCATTTCCTAAAGCAACGGCTATAGAGACAAAAGCAGCAATGATCCTGTTTTTATGCATAGAAAACTCCTATCTGTTTTTAAGGCAGAAAAGTCTGCATGTTCGGGAAATTTTTGAGCAAAGCTGCATATAACGTGAAAAATTCATACGCAGGCACATGAAATCTGCTGAGATAAATCCCTGAGTTGTTTCGTCATATGAGTAAATGGCATATAGAACAACTTCATCCCAGTCAATTATCTCAGCTTTTCTGATCGCTTTCTCATAGTATTCTTTTCGGATACTTTCTATAGTTTCGATGGGATGAAAGCCATGATATACAGAATTGATGTAAAGATCTATATCCATATTAATTACCCTTTATCGTGATCGGTTTTATCATCCGGCTGAGAGAAAGCATCATTCTTGATATTTTTTGTACGGACCTTATAAGTGATAATAGTGCTTGATATAAGTGTTACAGCAAATATAAGAACAAGGACAATGATTATCGGGGCGTTGATCTTTTCATGGCGGACAGGAGCATCAGCAGCATATGCAACGGCAGGCCGGAAAAATATGGCTGCTGCGGAGAATAAGGCTGACAATGACAAAAGAATACCTTTGAGCTTATGCATAATGACAACTCCTTTCCACTTCATTATAACATACGTAAATATATTTGTCCAGTAAAAAAGGTTGAGTAATGTGATTAAAAGATGAAAATTGTATATGATAATATATATAATATAAAATAAACGGCAATAAATGTTGATAATAATATCTGATAATGAAAAAAATTGAAACAGTGTTGACTTTACAGTTATTATATGTTATAATATATATCGTTGGTTAAAGAGCAATAGGCTTAATCGTCTGGGTGTGGCGCAGTTGGTAGCGCGCTACCTTGGGGTGGTAGAGGCCGTGGGTTCAAGTCCCGTCACTCAGACCATTTGATCAACTTTACCCCAAAAGCAGGTATCATTTGATACCTGCTTTTTTTGTAGTTAAAATTATCAGTGTTTGTATTTTTTTCCTTGCCATGTATTTCGTCTTGCAAGTTCTTTATCAATGCCGCCGAGTACCGATTTTTTATCCGTACTCCATGCAGGAGCGATAAGCTTTGATTTATCTCCGTCGCCTGTGATTCGTTCTATTACTGTTTCGGGCGGCAGCAATTCAAGCTGTCTAACAATGATATCAATGTATTCATCCTTGCTTAGCAGTGTAAATCTGTCATTTTCATATATCTCCGCAAGCCGTGTTCCGTCTATGACATGAAGCATCTGAAGCTTTACTCCATCAGGGGAAAGTTCAGCCGCCTGCCTTGCAGTTTCGAGCATCATGTCGGTATCTTCTCCCGGGAGGCCATTGATGACATGCAGGCAAGTACGGATATTCCTCTCTTTAAGCTTATGGAATCCCTCAAGAAACTCTGCATGAGTACAGCAGCGGTTGATATAACGTATGGTTTCATCATGAACTGATTGAAGTCCCAACTCAACTGTAAGATCAGTGGTATTATTCAGTTCAGATAAAAGTTCAAGTACATCATGTGGAAGGCAATCTGCACGTGTACCTACAGAGATACCTCTTACATAAGGGTAGTCAAGCACTGAATAGAAAATCTCTCTTAATTTATCTACAGGAGCATAAGTATTAGTATTCGCCTGAAAATAGGCAATTAACGCAGGTGTTTTGTGCTTGACCGAAATACGTTCATACTCGGCTTCAAGCTGTGCCGTAACAGAAAGCAGGGGAGAGGTAAAATACCCACTCCCCCCATCACAGAAGATACAACCTCCTGTGCCTTTTGTTCCGTCAATATTAGGACAGCTGAAACCGCAGTCGATCACAGCTTTAAATACCTTTTCACCGTATTTCTTCTTATTATAATAATTCAGCGTGTGGTAACGCTTATTATCCGATGAATAGGGAAAAGGATTGTTATCCAGACTCATTCTTCGTCCTTAGCAGTAACAGCGATGCCAAGAATATCGAGGCTGTCCTTGTCAACAGTTGAAGGACATTCAGACAT
>JAFOMV010000271.1 GCA_017418765.1 Ruminococcus sp.
ATCACAGCATTTTGTACATATTTCATTTACAATGCATAAACAAGCATAGTCAGCTTTTTCCATTACCACTGCTGATCATAGCTGTTATCATCCCATACACCTGCGACAAGGTTGCCGTAGGGATCGTAGTAATTGCCGTAGGAATCGTAATAGTATCCCCACTGATCGTAGTAGAAGCCGTCTGCATCATAATATCCGCCGTTCTCGTCTACTACATATCCCTGTTCATTGGTAGTCTTTTCAGTTCCGTCGTCGTCTCCGAAGTCGAAATATCCCTCTCTCTCCTCGTCATTCTGACTGTTATAGTCGCTGAAACGCTCCTCCTGATCGGGATTTGATTCTACCGACGGCTCTGACCCCTCAATGGTCCCGCCGTTTTCATCGGTCTTCTTTTTCTTCTTTGGGGTCTCGGTATTTCCCGGAACTTCCACAGGCTCATCGGTAGTTCTGAAACTGCACTGATTAGAACCTATCATGGTAAGAAATCCTTTTTTCCCCTTGACGTACGGAAGTTCCATTACTGCTGAAGCGAGATTGAGTTTATACTCTGCATCGTTCCAGTTACCCATCCTGAAAACCATTCCGTTTTTATAATTGACTATGATATAGTGTTCATCCTCCATATTTATGCTGGAAATACTTATATCATCGATTTTTGCTATGCTGTTTATTAGTGCGCTGAAAGCCTCATTCTGAAAACCGTCTTCACTGTATATATACTCGCCCGGCGTCTGTTCGGCAGGTTTATACCCATATATAACAGGCAATCCGTCTGTTACGAAACTATTGCAGGCAAGTATCTTTCCCTGTTTGCTTATAAGCAGGGTCTTCTGACCGATATTTACATTGTATGATGGTATACAGCGTGTTACCTTTATTTCAAGAGATGAAGGAAAATCTCTGTTTACTTCTGCCGTTTCCACATACAGCAGTTCATCGAGTATCTTCTGTGCGCTTTTTTCAGTATCAAGTCTAAGAAGATTATCGCCCTCATGTATCCCCGAAGCGTCGACTATCTGCTCAGCGGAATACATATCGGATTCTCCTGATACCGTGATCTCTCCTATATTAAAAAGAAAGGTATAGCTTGCCGCAAAGCCTATGACTGCCACAAGCACAAGAACTATTATAATGTATACGTTCATGAACCTTCGGCGGCGTCGCATACGTTTTCGGCTGTTGACTCTGTCAACACTTGTTTTTTCAATATCCTTCATACACTTTAAAGCTCAGCTTCTCTGCATATCTCCGCCGAGAAGCCTTACAGCATCCTCCATCTTTTCGTATCCTCTGTCAATATGTGACAGACCATATATCTCTGATATTCCATCTGCCGCAAGCGCCGCAATGACCATCGCAGCACCTCCGCGCAGGTCTGTTGCGGTAACATCAGCCCCATGCAGTTTATCAACACCCTTGACTACTGCTATCTTACCCATCACCTGTACATCAGCTCCCATTTTAACAAGAGCGTCCACATGGCGGTAACGGCAGTCAAATATATTCTCCTCGAACACACTTGTACCGTCAGCAGAAGTAAGAGCCGCCATCAGCACTGCCTGTGCATCTGTAGGAAAGCCGGGGTGAGGCATAGTGCGTACCCTTTCCTTTAAGGCTCTCAATCTTGCACCGCTGCGGAGGTATATCCTGTCTCCGCAGGTATATATACTGCATCCCGTCTGTTCGAGCACTGAAAGAAACGGCTCCATTTCGGGAACACACGCATCGGTAAGTATGAGTTCTCCCCCTGCCGCAGCGGTCATGGAGAGATAAGTAGCGCCTGCGATCCTGTCAGGCATTATACTGTACTCGCAGCCGTGAAGCTTCGGTACACCGTTTATAACGATACTGCTTCCACCGTCGCCTTTTATGTCTGCACCGCATTTTCTGAGGAATCCGCACAGATCGCATATCTCAGGTTCACGGGCGGCATTGTTTATCACTGTTTCGCCTTCGGCAGTAACAGCGTAAAGGATCATATTCTCCGTTGCCCCCACTGATGGAAAAGCAAGGGAAATCTTCGCTCCGTGAGCTTTTCCGCAGCAGATTATCCTGCCGTGTTCCTCACGGATATCCGCACCCATTTTCCGCAGAGCGGCAAGGTGCATATCTATGGGACGGGGCCCCAGCTCGCATCCTCCCGGTATACTTACCGTACATTCTCCGGTCCTTCCCAGCACAGCGCCCATAAAAATAATAGACGAGCGCATTTCATGCATAAGGCTTTCAGGAATAGAAGTCTCTGTTATATCCGCAGGGGCAATAACGGCTGTATTGCCCGAAAAGCTGCATTTGCAGCCTGTGCAGTTGAGTATCCTTGAAGCAGCATAGACATCGGTGAGCCGTGGGCAGTTGCTCAGTACACACTCCTCTCTGCACAGCAGCGAAGCCGCTATTATTGGCAAAGCGCTGTTCTTGCTGCCCTGCAGGGCGAGCTGCCCACGCAGCTTTCTGCCTCCCGTTATGATAAATTTCTGCATAAAACCACCTCACAGCATTTTTGTGTATATTATGCTGTGTGCGGGTGAGTTGTTACTCGAGCTGTCGCCAGCTCGACCGCAATCACGCTCCCACTCGCAAAGCTCGTTCACTTTCTGTGAGGACGTCAGTCTGCTTTCGCTCGTTGGCACTTTTACTTCAGTGGATATCCCTCATATCTGATTTGAACTCAGGAATTTCACGAAAGTATCCGCCATTTCATCGGGAATGAAAGCGTACATCATATGCCCCTTGTCGGAGAGATGTAATTCTCCGCCGCACTTCTTTGCATAGTCAACGCCGACCTGTCTCCATGAAACGCTCTTTACGGGCATTTTCATATCACTGACAAAGAA
>JAFOMV010000272.1 GCA_017418765.1 Ruminococcus sp.
GGTAACTCCCGATGACATTGAGTAGAATGCGGAGATGATAGGCTCGTCCTTGTAAACTATGGTATAGTCCAGCACCTCGTCAACACATTCGCTTATCCTGCCGTAGCTTTTCTCAAAATCAGCACCAAAGACCTGCCTTGCCTGTGCTTCGGTGTAGTAGCCCTGATATTTCGACACATCGTTGGAAAAATCCGCCCCGTTCAGTTCGGCTGTCGGGTATTCTTTTTCGTGGAGGCGCTGTCTCTCAGCATAGGTATGTGCGGCAACTGCCTGAGCCTTTATGGCTTCGGAGTGAAAAGAAGCAGGCATCTCAGCACAGACCGCCCCTATGACGTACTCCCTGACAGGCACCTCCAGTATCTCACCTGTGGAAACATCCAGAACCTTGTACGGCTCCTGTATTTCATCATCGCCAAAGCAGAATTCTTTCAGCTCCGGAGCTGTGACTTTTTCGCTGTGGTGCAGAGTCAGCACGGGGAGCGCAGGCACTGCGGCTATAAATACCGCTATAAACAGAACCGCCGCTATGTATTTTTTCATGTTCAGTCCTCCTCTTTGAGATTTCACTTGCATAGCACTGATTTTTCACTGAATATGCATAATTTTCACAATAACATCACCGTTATCTTCCTAAATTCATTTGACACCGCCCCAAATATGGTGTATAATTAATATGAATATGTTCAAGGAGAGTGATAAGTAATGCCATCATTTATTTCGGGTGCCAACATTACAGATTTATGCAGTGAACATGTGAAAAATTCCGTTATAGACCCCAAGTTTTACGAAAAATATCACGTAAAGAGAGGTCTGCGTAACAGCGACGGTACAGGTGTTGTTGCAGGTATTACAAATATATGCAACGTTCACGGTTATCTGCTCAACGAGGGTGAGGTGGAGCCTATCCCCGGTCAGCTCATTTACAGGGGCTACAATATCAATGATCTGGTGGAGAATGTTGAAGCTGAAGACCGCTATGGCTATGAAGAAACAGCCTTCCTTCTCCTTTTCGGCCATCTCCCCAATGAACAGGAGCTCACTCATTTCAATACATACATCTCACTGAAAAGAGACCTCCCAAACGGTTTTGTTGAGGATATGATACTCAAAGCTCCTTCCAAGAATATCATGAACAAGCTTGCACGTTCCGTACTTGCTCTTTATTCCTACGATGACGAATGTGAGAACAAGGGGCTGGAAAATGAGATGCGTACAGCTATCAGCCTTATTGCAAAGCTGCCTGTCATCATGGCTAATGCCTATCAGGTAAAGCGTCGTGTATTTGACAATGCAAGCATGATAATGCATCCTATAAACTATGAGGAGAACACAGCCCAGACTATCCTTTCTCTGCTCCGTCCTGACAGGCAGTACACCAAGGATGAGGCTCAGATGCTTGACCGTCTGCTCATGCTTCAGGCTGAACACGGCGGCGGCAACAACTCAACATTTACCTGCCGTGTGCTTACTTCATCAGGCACAGACCCTTACTCAGCATACTCATCAGCTATATGCTCGCTGAAGGGACCACGTCACGGCGGCGCAAATCTACAGGTAATAAATATGCTTGACAACTTCAAGGCTAACATCAAGAACTGGGAAGATGAAGGCGAAGTTGCAGATTATATGCGTAAGACCATCAATAAGGAGACCAATGACCATTCAGGTCTTATCTACGGTATGGGTCACGCTGTATACACTATCTCAGACCCGAGAGCGCTCATCCTCAAAAAGAAGGCATTCGAGCTTGCAAAGGGCAAGGAGATAGAAGCTGAATTCCGGCTTCTCGCTACCATCGAGCGCCTTACTCCGGAGATATTCCTGGAAGAAAAGGGAAGCACAAAGGCTATGTGCGCTAATGTGGATATGTATTCAGGCCTTGTATACCGTATGCTGGGTATCCCCGATGAGCTGTTTACTCCGCTTTTCGCTATCGCACGTATGGCAGGCTGGGCTGCTCACCGCATGGAGGAGATACTTACCGGCAACCGTATCATACGTCCTGCTTACAAGACTATAGCCAAGGAACACGAATACATAAAGCTTGCCGACAGACAGTGACCGGGAAGCTGTTTGCATAGGCATGGGCGGAGGATATCCGCCCTGTGCAGTGTAACATCTGATTGATATGAAATATAAGAAAATAATACTGCTCCCCTTAGCGGCGGCAGTTCTTACAGGCTGTACCTTCGGTGCAAGCATCGACACTCTCATGTCTCCGCCGAAACTGAGCGTGGAACAGGAACAGATATACAGTGCCCTCACCGCAGCTACAGGCAACTCGATAAGCCTGAAGTACCCTAAATCGGGTAAGTACCTCTCCGCATTCATAGTTGAGGATATAGACGGCGACGGCGGCAATGAGGCTATTGTATTCTATGAAAAAAACAGCCTTGCCGTTGAGGAAAATACCCTGCGTATCAATATCCTCGATAAAAACGGTGAAAACTGGAGTTCCGTATGGGATACGCCCATCGATGGCTCTGAGATAGAAAAGGTCATGATATCGCAGCTCGGTTCAAGTGATATGATGAACATAATAATCGGCAGCAGCCAGATAAACCGTTCCGAGAAAAATGTTTCCATATACAACTATATAGACGGGAAATTCCAGCAGCCGTTCCGTACTGTGCCTTATTCGTTCTTCGATGTTACCGACCTTGATACGGATGGCGAGAATGAATTTCTCCTGCTGAAAGGTTCATCGTCGAGTTCACCTGCTATGGCATATGCTTACAGGCTGGACGATCAGGGCAGATACGAGGCGTACTCTCAGGAACTCAGCGGAAGCTTTACTGAGTTTGATGAACCCAGCTACGGACTTATGGGCAGCGGCAGAACAGGCCTCTACATAGACGCTGTTTCCGGTGCGGGATATATACAGTCCGATGTCATTTACATGGATGAGAACGGACTTAACAAGGTCTTTGCCACATCGGAGGGCTCGCTTTCAACTATACGCCCATCGGGATGTGCCACATTTGATATAGACAATGACGGCATACCGGAAATACCTGTACAGAGAGTCTCGCTGGGCTACGACGATTCTTCGGAAAGTGAACAGATGAAGATAACTGAGTGGATGTACGTCACCGAGGATAACAAGCTGAAAAAGAAATACACTTCATACTACAGCGTCAACGAGGGATATATCTTTATATTCCCCGAACAGTGGGAAGGCAATGTAAAAGTGGAGCGTGATCCCATCAACGATGAGATCGTGTTCCGCAGCTATAAAGACGGTCAGGAAGGCCGTGAACTGCTGAGGATATACCTTGCCGAGGATCAGCCATCCCGTGAGGACAGGCTTGCAAACGGCTATATGCTTCTCCATACAAAGGGAGAATCAGCATATCTTGCATATATACCTGCCGCTTCCGATACCGAAAGCGACGGACTTACTCCTACAGCAGGCGATGTGGCTGTAGGCTTCCACTTTAAGGAATGAATGAGCCATTAGCCATTAGCATCACTGTGTCCCCTGACGGTGACTTATCAAGAATCAGGAGCCGTGAGCGTAGGCGAGCACTATCGGCTAAAGGCTAAAAGCTAAACAAGGGAGTGAATATAAATGAAACGTATACTCATATGCGAGGACGAGGATACTATCCGTGAATTCGTCGTCATCAACCTGAAACGTGCAGGCTATGACGTCGTTGACGTGAACTGCGGCGAGGCGGCTCTCAAGACCTTCGAGGCTGAGCACGGCAACTTCGACATCGTCCTCCTCGACATCATGATGCCCGGTATCGACGGCTTTACCGTATGCAAGAAGATACGTGAAAAAAGCTCTACCATCGGTATCATCATGCTGACAGCAAGGACTCAGGAAATGGACAAGGTCAGCGGTCTTATGATAGGCGCTGACGACTATATCACAAAGCCGTTCTCTCCGTCAGAGCTGACAGCCCGTGTTGACGCTATATACCGCCGTGTCTGCATGAGCTTCATCAAGAATGAACAGCAGTCTGTGATAGAGTCAGGCCCATTCACACTGAATCTGAAAAGCTGCACCGTTACCAAGGACGGCGAGCCTATCGAGCTTACTCAGGTGGAATACCAGATAATGGAATTCTTCATGAACAACAAGAATACCGCCCTTGACCGTGCAAGCATCCTTAACCATATATGGGGCGAGAGCTATTACGGCGACGACAAGATAGTTGATGTCAATATAAGA
>JAFOMV010000044.1 GCA_017418765.1 Ruminococcus sp.
CATCACGCCCGTCTGCTATATCATCACGGTTTACATCAGCAACTCTGCGCTGTTCCGCCGATAACGTATCTGTCTTTCCTGCTGATTCAGAAGCGTATGCGGTCAGTAAAGCCGTTGCATCCCTGCCGTCTACCAATGCATCTCCGTTAATATCACCGATCATAGCTTCCTCAGCCGAATTACAGTGCAGTGCTGCGGTATTCGATGATATTGCCGCAAGCAGAGCAAAGAATAATGCGGCGAATGTTTTTTTCATATAAGCCTCCGTGATGTCACTATTTATACATCCTGTTTTTCAACACCATGCTGGGAAATGACTGCCTCCAGATTATCATATATAAACTTCTGAGCCTGAACTGAGTAAAGATTTGTGTATAACTCCTTACCGTTTGAACTCTGTCTTATCTCAGAGGTAATACCGATCTTATTACCGTCTGCTGTAGCAAAACGATTTCCCTCATCATTCCTGTACAGCATACCGATGCTTTCAAGCCAGTCGTTTATCCATACCCCCTGCATTATTTTTGTATCATTTTCAGATGTTACACGGTTTATCTCTTTAGCTATGTCACTTACCCGACATTCTCCGTCATTGAGCTGCAAAGCTGATTTCTGCTGAGCTGTAATGAAGAAACACTTTCTTCCGATATTCTTATCATAGCAATGAGTATCACAGAGTTCCTGTATCTGGCGTTCAAGAGCGTCGACAGCGGCGTCGAGACATGAGATTATCCTGCTGTCACGTACTATATCATTCTCGCTTACTCTCTCACCTGAAATAGGATCTCTGCCGTTAGCAAGTTTTTCAAGGAATAGTTTTGCCTGTTTGAATTTACTGATATCGTCCATTTTATTACCTCTCTTATTCAAATAAAACATAGCTGCATACATATTTGAAGCCGCACTGCCATATATCAACTTCTACAATTATAGCAAAAAAACGTTGAAAAGTCAACATTAAGCTATACATTTTGCATTGTCCGATCTGATATTTATACGATATGATGTTTTTTATCCGTGAGCTGTCACCGCACATATATTGCCGCTGACTGAGTATCGCACAAGCAATATCAACACTTTTTGTATTTCGAGTGAATACTTATATGCCATTCCGTACAAAATCAATATAGCAGTTGATTTTGCAATTGACAAAATAACAAATAAATGTTAAAATATAGTAGGTTAGGAATATCTAACATGGTTTTGTTATCCTAACTGCGGATAGATCATTTGCAGGCTCCTTTCAGTATCAGCTTCGGATAAAGCTGTTTATCAGCCTGCAAACGGTAATAACGTGCAAAGCACGTTCAGTAAATGACATCTCTGAAACCTGTTTTTCTCAAAAGATTATTCGGAGATGTCCTAAAATATATGCCATTTTACGGCGGATTGGAGTCAATTATGGATTATTTAGAAATCGAAAAGGTCATCGGCAGAGAGATCATGGATTCAAGAGGAAATCCAACTGTTGAAGCTGAGGTCATCCTTGCTGACGGCACAGTTGGCAGAGGTACTGCACCAAGCGGTGCTTCAACAGGTGAATTTGAGGCTCTTGAACTTCGTGACGGAGATAAGTCACGCTATCTCGGCAAGGGCGTTCAGAAAGCTGTTGAGAACATCAACACTGTTATTAACGAAGTTCTCGTTGGCAAAGATGCTTCTGATATCTACGCTGTAGATAAGGCTATGATCGAAGCTGACGGTACTAAGGACAAATCAAAGCTGGGCGCAAACGCTATCCTCGCTGTTTCTATCGCTTCTGCAAGAGCAGCTGCAACAGCTCTCGGACTTCCGCTTTACAGATTCCTCGGCGGTATCCAGGGCACAAAGCTCCCTGTACCTATGATGAACATCCTCAACGGCGGTGCTCATGCTGACAGTGCTGTTGATACTCAGGAATTCATGATCATGCCTGTTGGCGCTCCTTCTTTCAAGGAAGCTCTCAGATGGTGCGCTGAAGTATTCCACACACTCAAGAAGCTCATCAAGGACATGGGCGACGTTACTGCTGTTGGTGATGAAGGCGGCTTCGCTCCCAACAAGCTCACAAGCGATGAAGAAGCTATCGAAAAGATCCTTGAGGCTATCAAGGCAGCAGGCTTTGAGCCGGGCAAGGACTTCATGATCGCTATGGACGCTGCTTCTTCCGAGTGGAAAAGCGAAAAGGGCAAGGGCTTCTACAAGCAGCCTAAGAGCGGCAAGGAGTTCACTTCAGACGAGCTTATCGCTCACTGGGAGTCACTTGTTGATAAGTATCCTATCATTTCTATCGAGGACGGTCTTGACGAGGAAGACTGGGAAGGCTGGCAGAAGATGACAAAGCAGATCGGCCACAAGGTTCAGCTTGTAGGCGATGACCTCTTTGTTACAAATACAGAGAGACTTTCAAAGGGAATCCAGCTTGGCGCAGGTAACTCCATCCTCATCAAGCTCAACCAGATCGGTTCTGTTTCCGAGACTCTCGAAGCTATCAAGATGGCTCACAAGGCAGGTTATACTGCTATATCATCACACAGATCAGGTGAAACTGCTGATACAACTATCGCAGACCTTGCTGTTGCACTCAACACCTGCCAGATCAAGACAGGCGCACCTTCAAGATCAGAGCGTGTTGCTAAGTACAATCAGCTTCTCCGCATTGAGGAAGAACTGGGCGCATCTGCTGATTACCCACAGATGGGCGCATTCAACGTAAAGAAGTAATAAAGCTATCCTCCTGCCGTTCACACGGCTCAATGTTATAAATACCAATACCCGTTCCCTCACTGTATAGGTGGGGGAACGGGTATTTTCAGCAAAAAAAGCGGCACAGTCAGTTGACTGTGCCTTTTAATATAAACATACATCTTCATGGAGAACCTGTTCCTGCAGCAAAAACTACAGGAACAGAATTCAAATGAAAGGATAATGACTAAAATGCTTTATGCATTATTCTCTGTCAGGAAGGCTTCTGATAAGCTCGAGACAATACTTCTGAATTGAGAGAGCATCCTTTGATGTGATACCATTTCCGCTTTCAGAAACATCACCGTTGAGCCAGCCCTGCTGAGTGATATGATGTGCATCATAACCATTTAAGCCGAATCTGTCAGGATTTGAGAATGCCTGCATGATGATTACAGCATCGCTCATGTCAACCTTACCATCGCAGTTAGCGTCACCCCATAATGTAACCTGACCCTGCTGTGGCTGTGGCTGAGTTGGCTGAGTCTGTACAGGCTGTGTCTGGATAGGCTGTGTCTGCTGTGGCTCTGTCTGTACTGGAATGTTTGTCTTATTGCCAGTCTTGTTCAGTGAGATTCTTGGTCTTGCAGGAAGTGCCGTATCACTTGAGAGATAGTAGCTTGTGTGAGGTGGCTGGTTGTAGCAAGACTGCTGGCAGTTGTTCTGTGCACGGTACTGTGGCTCGTGCATGAGTGTTGTAAGACGAACCTTTGTATTTGATGTTGTGCACCAGATACGGAGGCTGTTGTTGTCGCTTGTTCTGAGGATGAGTTCCTCTCTCCAGTCGCCGAAGAGGTCAGCTGTAAGGCAAGGAACGTTCTTTGTACCATTGTTAGCTGAGCAGCCGTTTGCAGTAAAGATACCGTCTAACTTCTCAGCGCCGTTCATCTTTGTGATCTTGTTTCCGTCGAGGATCTCACGCTCTACGTCGCCGTCCCAGTAGATGAAGAAGTTCATAGCCGGCTTCTTGCCGCCAAGCTTCTTACCATTCTTGTCATAAACGTTTCCGTCAGCAGCGCCCCAGAATTCAGCGCCCTTGTTGCCTGCCCATACGTTATCAGCAGCGCAGCGTCCTGTATCAGTTGTACCGTTGATGTGGAAGAGCTTCTTACCTGTTCTTGCATCATAGCATGTTTCACCATATGGTCTGCCTTCGTGGCACTCCCAGATCTCAAGACCCGGATTGTCAGGATCAAAATCACCAACGTGCATTGCGTCACCGTGACCATTGCCTGATGACCAGAGGAGCTTACCGTTATCATCGATTACAGCTGAACCTGTGATAACTTCCTGCTTGCCGTCGCCGTCAACGTCAGCAGCCATTACGTTATGGTTACCATTACCGTAAGCGCCGCCCTTGTTTCCGCTGTCGTATACCCAACGCTTAACGAGCTTGCCGTTCTTTACGTCGAGTGCAGACCATGTAAGTCTTGTGTAGTAGCCTCTGCCGTAGATAGCAGTAGGATGTTCACCGTCGAGATAAGCGATACCGCTGTTCATACGGTCAACACGGTTACCGTAACCGTCGCCCCAGTCAGAAACCTTGCCTCTGCCTACAGGGAAATCGATTGTATCAAGAGCTGCACCTGTCTGACCGTCAAAGAGAGTGATGAACTCAGGACCTGTAAGGATGTATCCGTCACCGTTGCGGTAGTCCTTGCTGCCGTCACCGATAACCTTGCCCTTGCCGTCCTTTGTTCCGTCTGATGTCTTAGTAATGAGTTCTGCCTTACCGTCGCAGTCGAAGTCAGCTACAGACATCTGTGTGTAGTGCTGACCTGCACGGATATTCTTACCGAGGTCTATTCTCCAGAGCTGCTTGCCTGTGAGAGTATAGCAGTCGATGAATACGTTGTCTGTCTTACCCTTCTGTGAGTTATCCTTTGCGTTTGAAGGATCCCACTTGAGGAAGATCTCGTACTGTCCGTCACCGTCAACGTCACCTAAAGTACAATCGTTAGGTGAATACTGGTTGCCGGGTCTGTTGAGCTTGATGTCGAAATAATTCTGTCCTGCTGTGAACTTACAATTTTCTGATGAAGTAACAGCGCCGCCCTCTACGCAGTCAACACGATACTTAGAGTTTGCGCTTCCGCCGTTATCCTGATAGCATGTTGGATCACCGCTCTTAGCAGTGTAGATGAGCTGATCGTCACGATAGAGTCTGAACTCTGCGTTATCAGAATCATCGCCGTTCCAACGCCAGCTTACGAACATACCGCCGCCGTTCTTAACAGCATAGATACCTCTGTCGAGATATTCCATGATAGGCTTGCCGTTGCCGCTTACAGGCTGATATGGCTGTGGCTGTACCTGCTGAGCTTCAGTCTGCTGTGGCTGAGGTGCCTGAGTCTGTGGAGGCTGTGTCTGCTGTGGCTGTGTCTGTGGCGGCTCTGTCTGAACCGGCTCATCCACTACAGGATTATCCATCTTATGAGGAGTGTTGTTGAACTGTACCTTTGGCTTGCCGGGAACAGCAACATCACTGCCGAGATAGTAGCTTACGTGTGGTGGCTGGTTGTATGAAGACTGCTGACAGCAGTTCTGAGCACGGTACTGCATATCATGCATGAGAGTTGCAATACGAGCCTTTGTTGTTGCTGTCGAGCACCATACACG
>JAFOMV010000273.1 GCA_017418765.1 Ruminococcus sp.
ATCTCCACCAGCTTTCTCGCCATGCGCTCGGCATAGCGTACATCGTCGATGAAGCCGTTTTCTTTCAGCTTTTTCAGCACCGCACTGCAAAGAGTTTCGCTTTTGTATGTCTTTATCAGCTTTTCCGTCATTTCCTTTGCGCTGTAGTCACGGTAATCCAGCAGAAACAGCGCTCGCTGGTAGGCTCTGCGGAAGTTGGAAGCGTAGACTATCTTCCTCAGTTCGTCACGTTCAAGCTCCATGCCTGTGCGGACGGAAAAGTCTGTGATAATATCTATATGCAGGTAGAGCTTGCGGCTTTCGTCTATCTCCACCTCGTAGGTAGTCCCCTTATATCGGGAAACATTGGTAACTTTCATTATTCCTCAGCAGGAGTGAACTCCTCGAAGTCCTCGTCGATATCAGCAAGGATATCATCACTGCTGTCTTTCTGAGCCGATGTATTTCCCTCAGCAGCAGCTTCTGCTCTGTCTTTTTTATCCTTGCCGGACTTTGATGCAGCGGTTTCGTTAAGCTCGTCCTTGCGGGCAAGTATCTGCTCCTCTATCTCCTTCATGAGAGCCTCGTCATTTTTCAGCAGTTCCTTAACATTATCACGGCCCTGTCCCAGCTTCTGATCCTTGTAGCTGAACCATGAACCGCCCTTCTTGATGATATCAAGGTCAACGGCAAGGTCAAGGACTTCTCCTGTACGGGAGATACCGCTGCCGTACATCAGGTCAAATTCACATTCCTTGAAAGGAGGAGCGACCTTGTTCTTGACTATCTTGCAGCGTGTGCTTGCGCCGATAATATCTGTGCCCGACTTGATGACCTCGCCCTTACGGACTTCGATACGTACTGATGAGTAGAATTTCAGAGCACGTCCGCCGGGGGTAGTTTCGGGGTTTCCGTACATAACGCCTATCTTCTCACGTATCTGATTTATGAAGATGGCAACACAGTTTGACTTGGATATAGCAGCTGTCAGCTTTCTCATAGCCTGTGACATAAGTCTTGCCAGCTGACCAACGTGGAGGTCACCCATTTCTCCGTCTATCTCGGCACGGGTAGTCATAGCTGCAATGGAGTCGAGTACGATAACGTCGATAGCGCCTGAACGGATAAGAGCCTCAGCTATCTCAAGAGCCTGTTCACCGCTGTCAGGCTGTGATACAAGAAGATTGTCGATATTTACGCCGAGTGCCTGAGCGTATACAGGGTCGAGAGCGTGTTCAACGTCGATGAAAGCAACTTCGCCGTCCATCTTCTGAGCCTGAGCAAGGATGGAGAGCGCAACTGTAGTCTTACCTGAGCTTTCGGGGCCGTATATCTCAACGATACGTCCACGTGGAACACCGCCTATTCCCAGAGCCATATCCAGTGTCATAGAGCCTGTAGGGATAGCGTCAACGTTGAGGGTCTTAGTCTGACCAAGACGCATGATAGCGCCTGCGCCGTACTTCTTTTCTATCTGCTTGAGAGCACCGTCAAGGGCAGTCTTCTTGTCTTCTTTGGTAGCAGCTTTTACCACTGCGGTTTTTTTAGCAAGTTCCTTCTTAGCCATTTTTTACCTCCGATTCTGAGCTGAAGCAGTGCGGAATATCCCGGCAAGGTCACGGCTCAGTGTAATATTATAAAAATCGTTATGGTTCAGTATCTTTTCAACTTCGTTCTGCTGACCGTCGCCGTATTCATAGACCAGCCAGCCTTCGTCAGCAAGGGAATTTTTCCACAGCGCAGTCATGGTGCGGTAGAAATCCAGACCGTCCTCACCGCCGTACAGCGCCATTTCAGGCTCATAGCGTACTTCCTGCTGAAGCTCCGCCATTTCCTTTGCGGTGACATAGGGGGGATTGCTGACTATTATATCCATATCACGGAACATATCCGCAGTTTCCTTTTTCAGCACATCGCCTTTGATAATGCGTATATCCGCATCATTCAGCGAGGCATTTTCCTTTATCATATCCAGAGCGCCGTCTGAAAGTTCAACAGCGGATACCTCCGCAAGGGGGAGTTCCTTTTTCAGCGTTATGGCTATGCATCCGCTTCCTGAGCAGAGATCGGCTATTCTCGGTGACCTCATGCCCTGTCGGCGGCATATTTCCAGCACGTTTTCGATTAGAGTCTCGGTGTCGGGGCGAGGTATCAGCACATCCTCGCTTAGTCTGAAAGGGTAGCCGTAGAATTCCCATTCGCCAAGCAGATACTGCAAGGGATAGCCGCTGCTGCGTCTTTCTGTCAGCTGACGGATGGTCTTTTCGTCCTCTGCGCTGACTTCTTCGGCAGGGCGGAAAAGCGGATGTTTGTCGCAAAGGATGTCCTGAAAAATGCACAGGGTATCGAACTCCCAGTCCTCATTTCCCGAATTTTTCAGTATCTCTCCGCATATGTCATAGAGCGCCTTTCTCTGCATTACCACTTATCCTCTGACTTATCCTCAGGGATGCATGGCTTGAGAGCAGCAATTGC
>JAFOMV010000274.1 GCA_017418765.1 Ruminococcus sp.
GTACGGTATTCATGAACAGCTCAGTAAAACAGGCTCAGAAGGACGGCGCTACTGTTGAGGATATCTCGGCAGGTCTGTCATCCTCCATCATCAAGAATGCCATATATAAGGTAATACGTGCGAATTCTCCTGATGAACTGGGTAAGAATATAGTCGTACAGGGCGGTACTTTCCTCAACGATGCCGTTCTCCGTTCATTTGAAAAGGAGCTTGGCAGAAACGTTATCCGTCCTGCAATATCGGGACTTATGGGCGCTTTCGGATGTGCCCTCTACGCCAAGGAGAAAGCAAATGACGAGCCGTCTGCGATAATCTCAAAGGAAGAACTCGCCTCATTCGCCTATACTTCACGCTCTGCACAGTGCGGAGGCTGTACTGCTCACTGTCAGCTCAACATCGTCAGCTTCGGACAGGGCAGGAAGTTCATCTCAGGAAACCGCTGTGAAAAGGGCGGCGGCATAAAGGTGAAGAACAAGATCCCCAACCTTTATGAATACAAATATGACAGCCTTCTCAACCTCGTCAAGACCCATCAGCCGAAGAAATATCGTGGAGTTGTTGGACTTCCCCTTGCTCTCGGATTCTATGAACAGCTCCCGTTCTGGCATATGCTTTTCACTTCCCTTGGATTCAGAGTCATCGTATCGGGAGAAAGCTCACGTGAAGTCTACTACAAGGGACAGCACACCATCCCGTCGGATACGGTCTGTTACCCTGCAAAGCTTACTCACGGCCATATAGAGAATCTTCTCGACAAGGGCGCAGACTTCATATTCTACCCCTGCATGAGTTACAATATAGACGAGGGTGAAAGTGATAACCACTTCAACTGCCCTGTTGTAGCCTACTATCCCGAACTTCTTCTCGCCAATAATCAAAGGCTCAATAACGATAACTTCATACACCCCTACGTTGACCTCAACATCCGCAAGAACGTCATAAAGGTACTGGGACAGGCTCTGAAAAAGTACAACATCAAGGGACGCATACCTGCCGCTGTAGATGCCGCATATGAGGCTCTTTCACGCTATCAGAACGATATATCCGCAAAGGCAAGGGAGATAATCGCACAGGCTCGTGCAGAGGGACGCAATATCATAGTCCTCGCAGGCAGACCCTACCACGTTGACAAGGAGATAAATCACGGCATACATAAGCTTATCACCAGTCTGGGAATGGCTGTTGTCACCGAGGACAGCGTTGCACATCTGGCACGTACTCCCGAACTGGGCGTACTGAACCAGTGGACTTACCATTCAAGACTTTACCGTGCGGCGCAGTATGTTACAACTCAGCCCGATATGCAGCTGATACAGCTTGTGTCATTCGGCTGCGGAATAGATGCCGTAACAGGCGACGAGGTGAGAAACATCCTCGAAAGCCACGGTAAGCTTTATACTCAGCTGAAAATAGACGAGATAAACAACTTAGGTGCGGCACGTATCAGACTGAGAAGCCTTGTTGCCGCCATAGACAATAATTCGTAACCGCCGAGCAGGCGGGCGCAATCACGTTTCGCTTGCTGCGCTCGCTTACTCTGTACGTTTAGCATAATCTGCTTTCGCTCGCTGGCACTTCTTGTTATGTAATGGCGAGGCTCCGTTCCCTGCGATGTTCTATCCGCATTTATTGGGTTATCGGAGGACGGCCAAAGGCCGCCCACTGCATTTTCAATTCTCAATTCTCCATTCTCAATTCTTAAAAAGGGAGGTTTTTATGCCTGACTATCCAAAATTTACCGAGGATATGATAAAAACTCATACTATCCTCGTTCCCGATATGCTGCCCGTACACTTCAAGATGCTCATTGCCATTTTTGAAGCCGAGGGCTACAAGCTTGAACTTTTACAGAACGATTCACGTGCAGTTGTGGATGAGGGACTGAAAAACGTCCACAACGATGCCTGCTATCCTGCACTCCTTGTAATAGGACAGTTCATGGATGCGCTGAACAGCGGAAAGTATGACCCCGACAAGACCGCTCTGCTCATCACTCAAACAGGCGGAGGATGCCGTGCTTCCAACTACATCCATCTGCTGAGAAAGGCTCTTGCCAAGAATTATCCGCAGGTGCCTGTATGCTCACTGAACTTCAGCGGTCTCGAAAAGGACAGCGCTTTCAGGATAACAGCTCCTATGTTTCTGAAAATGCTCTATGCGGTGCTTTACGGCGATCTGCTCATGACCTGCTACAACAAGTGCAGAGCCTACGAGATAAACAAGGGCGAAGCTCAGAAAATGCTGGATAAGTGGCAGAGAAGAATAGGCAATATCTTCCGCAAGGGCAGCAAGATGTTCCTGCGTACCAAGAAGATATACACCGATATACTCAACGATTTCGCTTCGATACAGCTCAGTGACGAGAAGAAGGTACGTGTGGGAATAGTGGGAGAGATATACGTAAAATACTCGCCTCTCGCCAACAACCACCTTGAGGACTTCCTCATTTCCGAGGGCTGTGAGCCTGTAGTGCCGTCACTTCTGGAATTCGTCATGTACTGCGCTGTGGGAACATTCAACGATGCGAAGATATATGACCACGTAACAAAGCAGTCCATCTTCAACAAGATAGGCTATGACCTTATCTACGCAAAGCAGAAGGAGCTCATATCCGTTATGAAAAAGCAGGGAAGCTTTGAGCCTCCCCATGATTTCGAGCATCTCCGTCAGCTTGCGGACAAGTACATAAATCAGGGCGTAGTAATGGGCGAGGGATGGCTCATACCTGCTGAAATGGCGGCACTGGCAAAGTCGGGCGTTGAGAATATAATCTGCGCTCAGCCGTTCGGATGTCTGCCTAATCATATCGTGGCAAAGGGCATGTCAAGAGCGATAAAGCAGGATAATCCCAATGCGAACATAGTAGCTATCGACTATGACCCCGGCGCTACAAGAGTAAATCAGGAGAACCGAATAAAGCTTATGCTTGCCAACGCAAGGATGTAAGAATATACGGCGAAAAAACGTGCATACTAATGCTGAGGTGATAGTATGCACGGATTGGAAACTTCTCTTGAAAAAAGCATAGACACTATACAGCGCATTTCGGGCGGCTCGTCTGATGTGCTGATAAACAGGTTCGTTACGGGCGGCATAAGCTGTGCTCTCATTTCCTGTGAGGGTATGGCATCTTCTTCCGTGATGGCTGAGCTTATATTCGAGCCGATAACCGAAATATCGGAAAAACAAGACGCTCCTGAGCTGTTCCACTATATCAGCGAGGAGCTTCTTCTTTCTGCTGACCGCCCCGATGTCAGGGACTATACTGCACTTTTCCGCCTGATACATTCGGGGTTTGCTGTGCTTATCGCTGAGGGCATGGACTTCGGTCTCGGCTTCGGTGTACAGGGATACGCTTCACGGGGAGTGCAGGAGCCTTCGGGCGAGGGCAATATAATGGGCGCACATGAGGGATTTACCGAAACTGTCCGCACCAATATGTCACAGCTTCGCAGACGGCTGAAAAGTCCCGAACTGGTCATGGAGATGATGACAAAGGGGACCATGAGCAATACCGATATATGTCTTTGCTACATGAAGGACAGAGTACCTGCAGGACTGCTTGACAGGGTGCGTTCATCGCTGGACGGTATACGGCTTGAAACCATACTCACAACAGGATATATCCGTCCTTTTATCGAAGACGGACGTGCAGGCATATTCAACACCACAGGCACTACCGAGCGCCCTGATGTGCTGTGCTCTAAGCTGACAGAGGGGAGAGTTGCCATACTTGTTGACGGTGTGCCTTATGCTATAGTCATACCGAGACTTTTCTGTGAAAGCTTTCAGACCATCGATGACTACGCCTGCAAGCCCTATTATGCTGTTTTCATCAGATGGCTCAAATACGGGGCATTCCTGCTTTCGGTATTCCTTCCTGCAATGTATACAGCCATTGTGATGTATCACCCCGAGCTTCTCAACAGCACTCTGCTGATGATACTGGTGGACGCTGAAAAGGAAGCTCCTCTCTCCATACTGACCGAGGCACTTTTCGTATTGCTGATGTACGAGATAATACGTGAAGCGGGAGTTCGTCTGCCTAAGCCTACAGGGGGAGCAGTCAGCATTATCAGCGGACTTATCATAGGCGATGCCGCTGTAAGATCGGGGCTCGTCAGTACTCCGCTTCTGACCGTCACAGCCCTTGCGGTACTGGGCGGACTTGTAGTCCCCGATATAGCGCCGCAGATAACGGTGCTCCGGTTCCTGTTTCTGCTGGCAGGAGGAATGTTCGGGCTTTTCGGCATAAGTATGCTTGCCTGTGCGGTGCTTGCAAACGTATGCGCTTCCGAGAACTATGGTTTCCCCTATACAGCACCCTTTTCACCGTTCAGAGCGTCGGGCATGGCAGATACGGTATTGCGTGAGGGCATGGAGAAAATGCAGGACAGGAGCTTTACTGTGGAGGAATACCATGAATAGTATCACACGAACTCAGTTCACGGCATTGCTGATAGTATCAGACCTTTTTTCCCTGATGTGCTTTCACGGCAGTCTTTCGGTATATACTGCTATCGGATTCTTAACAGGGACAGCAGTACAGTTTCTCTTAGCATTGCCCTTTGCGGCGAAAACCGAACAAGGCGCAAAAATGCCGAAGTGGCTGAAACTTGCCTTTACAGCTATGCTCATAATGTGGGGAGCTTTACTTGTAAGGCGTATGTGGAGAGCTTCTGATGTGACCTTTGTGCCATACGAGACAGCAGACGGTATATGGGGCAGGATAGTAATGACTTCCGTGACAGCGGCAGTGTGCCTTTATATATCCTCAACAGGCATAAAAGCGGCGGCAAGGTCAGCGGTAATAGCGGTATTTTCTGGGATAGTTTTTCTTGCAGCAGACATGATAAGTGCCGTCATTTCCCTTAACACGCATAATATAGCCGCATCCGCAGACAGCAGCACCATATACGATGGTCTCATTCTCAGCTTCACATCAGGTGGAAGTCTCATTGCCTTTATCGTACTGCTTCCCCTTGTCAGCGGAAAAAAGCGAAGTGCCCTTCTCATGTATTTCATTTGCAGGGGTATTCTTTGTACTGCCGTAATAATAACTGCAGTTATCGTGGCAGGAGGTATTATGGATATAGCTGATTTCCCTGTTATAATGTCGGCACAGCTTTCACAGCCCTTTGCTTCACAGCGCATAGACGCTCTGTTCCTCATGCTGTTTGCAGTATTCGGAGTATTCGCACTGACATCACAGATAATGACAGCCGCCTATCTTATACGTGAGGCTGTCCCGAAATTCAGAAGATGGCGCAGTACATCCATGCTTCTCCTTACCATACTCGCCTCATTGTTCCTGACAGGCTGTGCGTCAACGGGTCTTGTGCATGACAAGCGATACGTCAGATATGCAGGCTTCGGCGGCGGCAGGCTCACCCTTGCTTTCTTCTCGGATGACGATATAATAACAGCTGAGGGTGAGGATATCAGGTCAGCACTGAAAAATGCTGAGCTTCAGACGGGAAAGCCTATTGTCACAGGGTTTGCCGAAATGGTGATGACAGACAAAAACAACAGCCGTGATATCCTTGCAGATATGCTGAAAGAGTGGAAGGTCTCGCCGTCATGTATGGCAGTATACAGCAATGATCCCGAATACACTATGAAAAACAGCGATCTTCCCTTGCTTGAAGGCAGGCTCAAAGAGGAAGTGAAGCAGGGAAAAGCTCATAAATGCGATATAGTTACAGTGCTCAGCAATATGCAGTAATAATAGCAGACCGCTGAAAATGCGGTCTGTTACAATTATGGAGGTCAACATGATAAAAAACAGAAACGGCAAGACCGTAGTTACAAATCCGACACAGAACAAGCTTCTGGAATATCTTTACGGCTCAGTATGTGGACGCATCATCCTCAAAGCGCTTACTGCGCCTGTAGTTTCTCAGGCGGCAGGCAGATTCATGGACAGTCCGCTTTCAAAGCCGCTGATAAAGCGTTTCATAAAAAGCAGCCGCATGGATACATCACAGTACATAATGTATGATTTTTCTTCGTACAATGATTTCTTCACACGCAGGGTAAGACCTGAGATGCGCCCTGTGGACTTTTCTCCCGAACACCTTATAAGTCCCTGTGATTCAAAGCTTTCCGTTCATAAAATAGGCAGGAACAGTGTTTTCCGCATAAAGGGCTCACGCTACAGAGTTGCCGATCTTGTTGGGGACAGAGCTCTCGCAGAAAGCTACAGCGGCGGTCTGTGCCTTATATTCCGCCTTGAAGTGGATGATTATCACCGCTACTGCTACATAGATAACGGCACAAAATCAGGCAATATCCACATAAAGGGCGAGCTCCACACGGTAAATCCCATAGCACTGGAAAAATATAACATCTATAAGCGCAACAGCCGTGAATACACCATCCTCCACACCGAGAATTTCGGTGATGTCGTTCAGGTGGAGGTAGGTGCTATGATGGTGGGGAGAATAGTCAACCATGACGGAGAATGTACTGTCAGACGAGGTGCGGAAAAAGGAATGTTCGAGTTCGGCGGTTCGACTATAGTTATGCTTTTCAGAAAGGACAGCATCGCCGTTGACAGCGATATACTCCGTAATTCCGCAAACGGTGACGAGACCATTGTGAAGTACGGCGAAAGGATAGGCGTAAAAGCATGAACAGCAGACAGGCTCTGTAA
>JAFOMV010000275.1 GCA_017418765.1 Ruminococcus sp.
CAGTCTGTAGATAAAGTCAGATTTTATACGGCATTATCGGGCGGACGAGGGCGTCCGCCCCTACAAAATGGCTATTCTTCGTAAATGATTTTGTAGGGGACGCCGCCCTCGGCGTCCCAAAACAGTTTTTCGACAAGCTGAAAGGACTGCAAATGCAGTCCTTTTTGATTACTTATTCTTTTTAGCCTGCTTGCCCTTCCACCATGACCATGTTACAGGTGCAACAAAGAGTGATGAGAAGGTACCTGAGATAAGACCGAACATAAGCGGTACTGAGAAGCTGAGAAGTGAGGTATAGCCCTTTACCAGTACAACTATTGTAACTATGAGCATTGTGCCGATAGTTGTAACAGATGTTCTGATAGATCTTGTCAGTGACTGTGTACAGCTTACATTGATAAGCTCGTTAAGTGTAGCCTTTGGCATAAGCTTGCGGTTCTCACGGATACGGTCGTAGATAACGATGGTATTGTTGATAGAGTAACCGAGTATAGTCAGTATTACAGCCACGATATTTGAATCAATATTGAAGCCGCATACTATTGTAGCTGTGAATGCCACAAGGATATCCATGCAGAGTGCGAATATTGAGCACACACCTGCTGACCATCCGCCGATATTTCTGAATCTGATAGCGATATAGATGATAACGATGATGGCAGCAAATAAAACTGCGATAAAGCACTTGAGGAGGAACTCACGTCCTGATGATGGGCTTACATCGTTGGAATCATATATTTCAAGATCGTTTTCAGTAAACTTTTCCCTGAGAGCGTTTGTAAGCTCTGTCTGTCTGTCGGCAGTCAGACCTTCCTTTGATACAAAGGAGATGGTGAGCTGCTTTCCGCCTGAATCAAGGCTCTCACCTGTTCTTACGACTACTGTTGAACCAACGATGTCCTTGACAGTTGCAGACACATCATTGGGTTCGATATCTCCCTGATAGGTATATGTTATAAGAGTACCGCCCTTGAATTCGATGGCAAGGTGTATACCTCTTATGATGATACCTGCAAGAAGTATCACTGCCACAGCGATAATAACGCCGAGTATGAGTCTTTTCTTTGAACAGAAATCATATACCTTCTGAGGCATAGTTACGGGAGTTTCCTTCTGAGTATTTTTCTTGCTCATTTCTCGTCACCTCCGTAAAGTTTTCTGTTCTGGAAGCACTTGAACTTGGAGAGTGCAGTTACCATAAGTCTTGAAGCAAATACTCCGAAGATAAAGTTGCATACAACACCTGCGAGGAGTGTAAATCCGAAGGAGTATACAACGCCCTCAGCAGTAGCGCCGAATGCGAAGAAGATAGTCTTGTTGAGTATCTTTGAGAAGAAGCTGTCAGGTACGCCGAAAGCGCCCATGAGTATAACGGCAATGATAACGTTTGTGATATTACCGTCGAGGATAGCGGAGAATGCTCTCTTGTATGCTATCTTTATAGCAGAGTCAAGTGACTTGCCTGTTCTGAGTTCTTCCTTGATACGCTCACCTGTGATGATGTTAGCGTCAACGCCCATGCCGACTGCAAGGATGATACCTGCGATACCGGGGATGGTGAGAGTTGAGCCGTTCATGAATCCGAACCAGCCTGTGATAGCTGCGATAGAGCCTGCTATCTGACCGATAAGTGCGATAACTGCCACACAGCCCGGAAGCTTGTAAAGCACTATCATATATACAGCAATACCGATGAATGCGATAAGAGCAGCAAGGAGTATTGCATCGAGTGAACCTTCACCCATTGTAGGCGAGATGGTCTTGAAGCTCTTTGTCTCCATCTTGAACGGGAGAGCACCTGAATTGATCTGGTCTGCCAGCTTCTTGGAAGATTCCTGATCGAAGTTACCTGTGATAACGGCGCTTCCGTCAGTGATGGCTGTATTTACGGAAGGAGCAGATATCATGGTGTTATCCATCCAGATAGATATAGGTGTGGATGAACCTGCCAGTTCTGCTGTAGCAGCTGCGAACTTAGAAGTGCCTTCCGGACTGAGTTCAAGAGCAACGAGGTACTCATATTCGCCCTTTTCATCGGGACGGTACTGAGCCTGTGCTGAAGCGACATCTGAACCCTGAAGTACGATCTCGGCTGTTGGGATAGTATTGCCGTCCTCATCAGTCTCACTGTCAGTACCCTTTCGGAATGTCAGCTCTGCCATTTCTCCCAGCTCCTTAACGGCAGCTTCGGGGTCGAAATCACTTTCGCCTACCTGCCAGGGGAAACGAACGATGATCCTGTCGCTTTTCTCATCGCTGTAAACCTCGTTATCTGTGATACCGAGAGCTGTAAGTCTTGTTTTGATGATCTCAGTAGCCGAATCGAGCTGTGCTGTATCGGCATCGTAGTCACCTGCCGGAGCGAAAGTAACATCAACACCGCCCTTGATATCGATACCAAGGCGGATATCGTCAACGCCCTTGACATAGGTAGTTGTCTTGTCGGCGAAGCGCTTGTCTACGCCTAATACTGAGCTCACTGCAAACAGTGCGATGAGGATGACGACAACAAAGAAAGTTGATTTACGTGTTTTTTTCACGGTCATGCCTCCTGATTCTCAGATACGCATAACTCACAGAGTATGCGTTCAATATTTCCTGTCTCTACGACAATTACAATAATTGTACTATAAAATGGATAAAATGTCAAGTAATTGAGCAGTAAATAAAAATAATTGAAGAATATGCACAATTTAATGCTTGCTGCCTTATGCATAATTACAGTAATCTCTCGCCGCCGAGCAGAAAGCAGTGAGCAGAAATCAGTGAGCAGAGGGCAGAAAGCAGTGAGCAGAGGGCAGAAAGCAGAGAACAGAAATCAGTAGGGGCTGGCGTCCTCGACAGCCCATACCATAGGCAACATGAAACGCAACAAGGGGACGTCGAGGACTTGTCATGTAGGGGCGCACAGTGTGCGCCCTCGGATAAACCATAAATACAGCCCACACTCACACAAAACCACATGAACACTTGGACACATGAGCACATGAACACTTGAATATACTTTTACAGTAACATGAAACCATGTAAGATATGGCATACCTTACAGCCTGTAGTCTTAGGTCAAGGTAAAATGATATGCTCTGTCTGTGAGAGACACTTATTAAAGAACAATGTACTTTAACGAGTTAAATTATAACAGTGATAGCTGTAACAGAAGTATTCAACTGTTCAACTGCTCAACTGTTCATGTGCCCAAGTGTTCAAGTGCTCATGTGTTTAAACGAGAGAGGTCAACATATAACTGCTTTCTGCTCTCTGCCCTCTGCTTTCTGCTCTCTGCTTTCTGCTTTCTGCCCTCTGCCCTCTGCTCGCTGCCCTCTGCTTTCTGATAACTACTTAAAATGCTTCTGTGAGATTTTCAGACGGTTCATTGCACGGTTCAGCGCAGCCTGTGTCTGGTAGTACTCCTTGATGCTCTGCTTCTGACGGAGCTTTTCCTGAGCACGTTCCTTTGCTTCTTCGGCTCGCTTTATGTCTATCTCCTCAGGGAGTTCACAGGTGTCCGCAAGGATTATCGACGCTTCGGGCATGACCTGTATGAATCCCTCAGATATAGCGGCATACTTCCACTCGCCGTTCACCAGATATTTGAGCTCGCCCGTAGGCAGGCAGGTGACAAGCGGTTCATGTCCGGGGAGTATACCGAGAAGTCCGTCTATAGCCGTGATAACGAGATGCTCTACTTCGCCCTCGAAGAATACACGGTCTGTTGCGATTATTTCAAGATGAAAGGTCTTAGCCATGATAAGCCTCCCTTACTCCTCTATCTGCTTGGCTTTGATAAGGACATCGTCGATGGTTCCTGCCATGAGGAATGCAGCCTCCGGATACTTGTCCATATCGCCGTCGATGATGGCTTTGAATCCCTCGATGGTATCCTTCAGCGGAACGTACTTGCCCTTGAGACCTGTGAAGTTCTCGGCAACGTTGAAAGGCTGTGAGAGGAACTTCTGTATCTTTCTTGCACGGTATACAGCCAGTTTGTCCTCCTCGTCCAGTTCCTCCATGCCGAGGATGGCGATGATATCCTGTAATTCCTTGTATTTCTGGAGAAGCTCCTGAGTGCGTCTTGCAACGCTGTAGTGCTCCTCGCCGACTATCTCAGGTTCAAGGATACGTGAATTTGACTCCAGCGGGTCAACGGCAGGATATATACCCTGTTCAACTATCTTACGTGAAAGAACGGTAGTAGCGTCAAGATGTGCGAATGTGATGGCAGGCGCAGGGTCTGTCAGGTCATCCGCAGGCACGTATACAGCCTGTACCGAAGTGATAGAGCCGTTCTTTGTGGAAGTGATACGCTCCTGGAGCTCACCCACTTCCGTAGCCAGTGTAGGCTGATAACCAACGGCAGAAGGCATACGGCCGAGAAGTGCCGAGACCTCGGAACCTGCCTGTACGTAACGGAAGATGTTGTCGATGAACAGCAGAACGTCCTTGTGTTCGCAGTCACGGAAGTATTCAGCCATAGTAAGGCCTGTCTGAGCAACACGCATACGTGATCCCGGAGGCTCGTTCATCTGACCGAAAACAAGTGCAGTCTTAGCGATAACGCCTGATTCCTGCATTTCGTTCCAGAGGTCATTACCCTCACGTGAACGCTCGCCGACGCCTGTGAAGATAGAGTAGCCGCCGTGCTCGGTAGCGATATTTCTGATAAGCTCCTGTATAAGAACAGTCTTACCAACGCCGGCACCGCCGAAAAGGCCTATCTTACCGCCCTTAGCGTAAGGAGCGATAAGGTCTATGACCTTGATGCCTGTTTCCAGCACCTCAACCACAGGGCTCTGATCCTGGAATGTAGGAGCTTTTCTGTGTATCTCCCATCTTTCGTCTGTTCCGACGTCGCCCTGCTTGTCGATAGGCTCGCCGAGAACGTTGAACATACGTCCGAGAGTTTTCTCGCCTACGGGCACTTTTATGCATGAGCCTGTAGCTGTAACTTCCATATTCTTGCTGAGTCCTTCACTGGTAGCCAGCATGATACAGCGGACGATGTGGTTGCCCATATGCTGAGCGACTTCCATAACACGCTGTTTGCCGTCCACTTCAACGGTAAGGGCATCCCTTATCATAGGGAGCTTGCCGCCTGCGAACTCAACGTCAATAACAGGTCCGATGACCTGAGTTATTTTTCCTTTTTCCATAGGCTTCTCCTTTCAGGAAGAAGCAGTTTTCAGAAATCAGAAAGCAGAAAGCAGTTTTATTCTTCCTTCAGATTTCTGAGCAGCGCTGCTATCATTTTTCCGATCTCATTGCAGAGTTCAA
>JAFOMV010000045.1 GCA_017418765.1 Ruminococcus sp.
CGTTCTTAACGGCATAGATGCCTCTGTCAAGATATTCCATGATAGCCTTGCCGTTGCCGCCAACGCCATAAGCCGCATCAGCTGTGAGCTGTGTCACAAGTGACGCATTGGATGTGGCTGCGACTGTCAGCGATGCTGCCAATGCCGCAAGCCTCTTGATGCTTTTTTTCATCTTAACATCTTCCTTTCATTAATAGTAATCCCGTTTTTTGGAACGTGGCAATATCAATCAACTTATTAATTATACGTGATAGCTGATGGATCAACGGGTCAATACTCCTCTCAGTATAATCAATTAATAAAATAAAAATTGATTTTTAGCTAACACATTCCTACATGTATATTATATCACGATTATTACAATAATGAAATGAACATTTCCATCATTTAATTGTCAATTTGTTGCAAAAACAGTCTAAATCTACATAGTTTCAGCATTTTAGAGATTAATTTTTATTTTTACTTCACATATTTGTAAATAATTGTTTTACCTTATGCCAATATTCAGATATCATTATTGTACAAAAAGAGATATATTAATATGCAAATTTGGCGATTATGCATAAAGAAAAGCGCAGTCAAAATGACTGCGCTTGATAATATAAAATATCGTTCATGGAATTCCTGTTCCTGCTGAGAAAACACAGGAACAGCGTTTTTATTTTAGTTTAATCAATCAGTTTTTATAGCAAACGACAATTTTTGACGTTTACTATTCGCCGATACGCAGGGAGCAAATTTTTGATTTGCGTATCTGTGAGGCATCTTTAATCATTTATCATATTGAAAGCCAAATTGTTTCTGACGTTCAATATATCAGCTCATTATGCCTCAGGAAGACTTCTGATAAGTTCGAGACAATACTTCTGAATTGAGAGAGCATCCTTTGATGTGATACCATTTCCGTTTTCAGAAACATCGCCGTTGAGCCATCCCTGCTGAGTGATATGATGTGCATCAGTACCATTCAAGCCGAATCTGTCAGGATTTGAGAATGCCTGCATGATGATTACAGCGTCACTCATGTCAACCTTACCATCGCAGTTAGCATCGCCCCATACGGTTACCTGACCCTGCTGCGGCTGTGTCTGTACCGGCTGAGTCTGCTGAGGCTGAGTCTGTACAGGCTGTGTCTGTACAGGTGTCTGTGCATTTACAGCTTCAACATTGAACTTCTGGTTAACATTGCCGTTGTATGTGTACTGCTGAACATTAGCGCCGGCATTCTTTGACTGCTCATTTACATCGAGTGCAGACTTTCCGTCTGTTATCTTAGTGAGGATAGAGATCGTTCCGTCATCGTTCTTAACGAACTTGAACTTCTGATTCTCTCCCTGATTGAATGTGTAAAGCTCAACATTTGCACCATCTGTGGTCTTCTTGCCGTTTATGTCAAGTGCATATGAATTGCCGTCGCCAAGCTGTGATACAAGGTAGAAGTATCCATCTCCTGCGGAAACCGCCTTGAACTGGTTCTGTTTGCCTGCTGCATTGCCCTGCTGGATATTTGCTCCGTTTGCAGCATTGCCGCCCTCTACATCGAGGTAAAGTCCGCTGTTAACGTTCTTGAATGTGTAAACCTGTCCGTCAGTGATCTCTGAAGCAGGTGTAGTAGGAACGTTTACTGCCGGCTGTGTTACTACAGGTTCTGTCTGTGCAGGCTGAGTCTGTACAGGATCAGTTACTACAGGCTCTACAACTGCAGGTGTGTCTGACTTATGAGGAGTGTTGTTGAACTGTACCTTTGGCTTGCCGGGAACAGCAGCATCACTGCCGAGATAGTAGCTTACGTGTGGTGGCTGGTTGTATGAAGACTGCTGGCAGCAGTTCTGAGCACGGTACTGCATATCATGCATGAGAGTTGCAATACGAGCCTTTGTTGTTGCTGTCGAGCACCATACACGGAGCTTTGAGTTGTCATCTGTTCTCAAGATGAGCTCTTCTCTCCAGTCACCGAAAAGGTCAACTGTCATACAAGGAACTGATTTTGAGCCATTGTTTGAACCGCATCCGTTAGCTGTAAATACTCGGTCGATCTTATTAGCGCCATTCATCTTGGAGATCTTGTTTCCGTCGAGGATCTCACGCTCAAGATCGCCGTCCCAGTAGATGAAGAAGTTCATAGCCGGCTTTGATCCGCCGATCTTCTGACCCTTTGTGTTGTAAACGTTGCCGTCAGCAGCGCCCCAGAATTCAGCACCCTTGCTGCCTGCCCATACGTTATCGGCAGCACAACGGCCTGTATCCTTGCTATTATTAATGTGGAATATTTTCTGACCTGTCTTAGCATCATAGCATGTCTCACCGTAAGGCTTGTCTTCATGACACTCCCAAACTTCAAGACCGGCACGGTCAGGAATAAGATCGCCTACGTGCATAGCATCACCGTGGAGATCGCCTGAAGACCAGAGGAGCTTACCGTTATCATCGATACAGTTAGCACCTGTGAATACTTCCTGCTTTCCATCGTTATCACAGTCAGCAACCATTACGTTATGGTTACCGCAGCCGTAGCCCTTAGCGCCCTTATTGTGTCCTGTGTCGAACTTCCATCTTACTGAAAGCTTCTTATTTCTTACATCGAGAGCTGTCCATGTAAGTCTTGTGTAGTAGCCTCTGCCGTAGATAGCTGAAGGATGCTCACCGTCGAGGTAAGCGATACCGCTGTTCATACGGTCGATACGGTTACCATAACCATCGCCCCATGCAGAAACTGTACCACGAGCGATCGGGAAATCGATAGTATCGAGGGCAGCACCTGTCTGTCCGTCGAAAAGTGTTATGTACTCAGGACCTGTGAGGATGTAGCCGTTGCCATTGCGGTAATCCTTGCTGCCGTCACCGATGACCTTGCCCTTACCGTCCTTAGTGCCATCACCTGTCTTAGTGATGAGTTCAGCCTTGCCATCGCAGTCGAAGTCAGCTACACACATCTGAGTATAGTGCTGACCTGCACGGATGTTCTTGCCGAGGTTGATTCTCCAGAGCTGCTTGCCTGTGAGAGTGTAGCAGTCGATGATAACATCATCTGTTTTACCCTGCTGTGAGTTATCCTTTGCATTTGAAGGATCCCACTTGAGGAATATCTCATACTGTCCGTCGCCGTCAACGTCACCAACAGCGCAGTCATTAGGTGAATACTGATTGCCCGGTCTGTTAAGCTTGATGTCAAAGTAATTGTTGCCTGAAGTGAACTTACAGTTCTCTGAGTTTACTACCTTGCCGCCTTCGATGCAGTCAACACGGTATTTTGAACCTGTGCCGCCGCCGTTATCCTGATAGCAGGTAGCTTCTCCCTTCTTGCTGGTGTAGATGAGCTTATTATCACGGTAAAGTCTGTACTCAGCATCGTCTGCATCGCTTGCGTTGAAACGCCAGCTTACAAACATACCATTGCCGTTCTTAACGGCATAGATGCCTCTGTCAAGATATTCCATGATAGCCTTGCCGTTGCCGCCAACGCCATAAGCCGCATCAGCTGTGAGCTGTGTCACAAGTGACGCATTGGATGTGGCTGCGACTGTCAGCGATGCTGCCA
>JAFOMV010000276.1 GCA_017418765.1 Ruminococcus sp.
AATGAAAACGGACTTCTCGTGGCATCCCACTGTGAAGACCTGAGCATTATAAACGGCGGTATCATGAACAAGGGCGAGACCTCCGAGAAGCTTGGCGTCAAGGGAATGGACAGAGCATCCGAGGATTACATAACTGCCCGTGAGATGATACTTGCTTCTTCAGTTGATGCACGGATCCATATCTGCCACGTTTCCACAAAGGGCTGTGCGGCTATGATAAGATTTGCAAAGTCTCAGGGAGTAAAGGTGACCTGCGAAACAGCGCCCCATTACTTCATGCTGACAGATAAGCTTCTCGAAAAGAGAGATGCCGACTACCGCATGAATCCTCCGCTGAGAACTCCCGAAGACGTTGAAGCTATCAAGGCGGCTATCAAGGATGGCACTATCGACTGTATCATTACCGATCACGCTCCACATGCTGCTGATGAAAAAGCCGATTTTGAGAAAGCTCCCAACGGTGTTGTGGGACTTGAAACATCTCTTGCGGCAACTCTCACTGCCCTCTATCACACAGGCGAGATAAGTCTCAATAAAGTAGTGGAGCTGATGTGCGTGAATCCGAGAAAGATACTGGGACTTGATATCCCTGCAATTAAAGAGGGTAGCACTGCCGATCTGGTGATCGCTGATATTGACCGCAAGTGGACAGTAGAGCCTGAAAAACTCCATTCAAAGTCGCATAATACTGTGTTCAAGGGTATGGAACTGACAGGAAAGGTGCTGAAAACTATTTCCAAAGGTGAAGTGGTATTCACCTGCGAGTGAATTGAATCTGTAGGGGGGCGCCTCGACCTCCCGAAATGAGCAACTATGTTTCGACGTCGGGAGCCCGAGGGCGGACTCCCCTACATAAAGAATACTAATTATAAATTAAGGAGAATAAATGCCATGTCATTTGACAGACTTATAGAAAAGATTATCGAAATGAAGAATCCTACAGTTGTAGGTCTTGACCCAAAGCTTGAGTATGTGCCTGAGTTCATCCAGCGCCGTTACCTCGACAAGGACGGCTGGACACTCAAGGCTGCTGCAAAGGCAATATACGATTTCAATCAGGCTATCATTGATGAGATACATGATGTAGTTCCTGCTATCAAGCCGCAGGCAGCTTACTATGAGATGTACGGTCACTACGGAATCCGCACACTTGAAAAGACCATCCGCTACGCTAAACTCAACGGTATGTTCGTTATGACTGACGGCAAGAGAAACGACATCGGTGCAACTATGGAAGCTTACACAAACGCTCACATCGGTGTTACTGCTGTAGGCGAGAACGATATCGAAGCTTTCGGTGCTGATGCTCTCACAGTAAACGGCTATCTTGGCACAGACGGTATCTCACCTCTGCTGAAGGTGTGCAAGGAGCGTGACAAGGGCATATTCGTCCTCGTTAAGACATCGAACCCATCATCAGGCGAATTACAGGATATGAAGCTGGCTGACGGCAGAACTATCTATGAGTGCATGGGCGATATGTGTGAGAAGTGGGGAGAAGATACCTGTGGAAAGTTCGGTTACTCCGCAGTTGGCGCAGTTGTAGGAGCTACATATCCCGAAATGCTCACTGAGCTGAGACAGAGACTTCCTCACACTATGTTCCTCGTTCCCGGATACGGCGCACAGGGCGGCGGGGCAGAAGGGCTGAAGGGCGGATTCGATGAGAATGGCCTTGGCGCTATCGTTAACTCATCCCGTGCAGTTATGTGTGCATACAAGAAGGAAGGCTGCGACGAGCGTGATTTCGCAAAGGCAGCTCGCCGTGAAGTTCTCCGTATGAGAGAGGATATCTGTCAGTATATCAATCTCAAGTAATCAGTTATTTAGTTAAAAAATGGACGTTTACGGGCGTCATAAGCAAGAAATGATACCTTTTCCGTACAAAGGCGTGCGGTGAGTATAAAACATCCATCATTAGTTTAGATCAGGAGGAGAATAATTATGTCTTTATTCAACCAGAGTGAAAAAGCCTACCTTCTTCTTGCCAACGGTAAGATATTCGAGGGCAGGAGCTTCGGTGCAAAGGGCACTGTCATAGGTGAAGTTGTATTCACCACAGGTCTGACAGGCTATCAGGAGACCCTCACAGATCCCAGTTATTACGGTCAGATCGTAACACAGACATTTCCGCTTATCGGAAACTACGGCGTGAATTCACAGGACAGCGAATCTGCTAAGTCCTATGTTTCGGGATATATCGTAAGGGAGTGGTGCAACGCTCCGTCAAATTTCCGCTGCGAGGGCAATATCAATGACTTCCTGAGGGAACACAACATTGTCGGCATCAATAACATCGACACAAGAAGCCTTACACGTATGATACGTGAGACAGGCGTAATGAACGGTGTTATCACCACCGAGGATGTGTATGCAAAGAAGGACGAACTTCTGGAAAAGATAAGGGCATTCTCCGTAAAGGACGCTGTAAAGGCTGTTACAGCAACCGAGGAATACACCTATGAGCCCGAGGATAAGAAGTGCAGAGTTGTGCTTTACGATTTTGGCTACAAGAGAAATATCCGTCAGGAACTGCTGAAAAGAGGCTGTGAAGTTGTGGTAGTTCCCGCAAATACAACAGCCGAGCAGGTAAAGGCTCTTGCTCCCGACGGAATAATGTTCTCCAACGGCCCCGGAGATCCGGCTGAGAATACTGAGATAATCGAGAATATCAAGGAGATCCAGAAGCTTGGCATCCCGATATTCGGCATCTGCCTCGGCCATCAGCTCATGGCTCTTGCCAACGGCGGAAAGACCGAGAAGCTGAAGTACGGTCACAGAGGTGCAAACCAGCCTGTTATCGACCTTGAAAGCGGACTTACCTACGTAACCAGCCAGAATCACGGCTACGCAGTTGTAGGTGACAGCATCCCTGAGAGCGTGGGAAAGGTATCGCATATAAACGCAAACGACAAAACCTGTGAGGGCATTCACTATACCGCAGTCAATGCAAGAACAGTTCAGTTTCACCCCGAAGCACACGGCGGACCACTGGACACATCTTACTTGTTTGACGACTTTGTAAGTTTAATGCTTAATTCGTAATTCGTAATGCGTAATTTATGTGTCCCCTGTCGGGGACGGATCTTAAATAATAATAAACTATTTTAAATCTGTGAGCGCAGGCGAACACAATAATTACGCATTACGCATTAAGCATTACGAATTAAAAGGTATTTCTTAATAATAAATCGGAGGTAAATTTGTATGCCACTCAGAAGTGATATAAA
>JAFOMV010000277.1 GCA_017418765.1 Ruminococcus sp.
AAATTATGCCTGATAATCCGTACATTCACCATATGTGGACAGGTTCTGAATCTGCGGACATATTTTCCGTAATCTTGCACAGAAATCCCTTGACATACGTCAGTATGCATGCGGAATTTCTATACAATCTGACGAAAAATCTGTCGGCGCATATTCAGCACAAGTTTTGTGCGGTGTTGCCTTACGTTTTTTCGTGTAAAAACACTATTTTATTATACACTACGATATATAATATGTCAAGATGGTGAATTTACGGCAAAAAATACGATCGGGAGGGCGAGGGCGCCCTCCCCTACAAATTAATGATCCTGATCAGCAAAAACTGATACCATACATTATTAATATAAACGCTTGCTAAAGCAAAAATAATGTGCTATAATATAATTGAATAACTATACATCAAGGAGGACTCATATGAAATATACTCAGGGCAGTTACATCATCACTGAGAAAACGGCTATAGCACGCAATATCTATAGCTTCACCATATCATGTCCCGAAGTCGCTGATGCGGCAAGTCCGGGACAGTTCGTACACATCAGAGCCAACGGCTTTACTCTCCGCAGACCTATTTCCATCTGCGGTATCGACAAGGAGAAAGGAACTCTCCGTATCGTTTTCGAGATAAGAGGTCAGGGCACTGAGGAGATAGCTAAGCTGAACAAGGGTGACCTTATAGATATGCTCGCTCCTCTCGGTCACGGATTTACTGTAAAGCCCGACGCTGAAAAGGTCATACTTATAGGCGGCGGTATAGGTACTCCTCCTATGCTCCCGCTTGCTAAGGTTTACAGCGAAAAAGCCGTTGTTATCAGCGGTTTCAGAAACAGTTCCGCTGCCATCCTTCAGGAAGACTTCAAGGCAGCAGGCGCAGAGGTGATACTCTGCACTGACGACGGTTCGGCAGGTATTCACGGATTCGTTACACAGCCGCTGAAGGAGCTTGCTGAAAAAGGCGGCATTTCCGCTGTTTACGCCTGCGGACCAATGCCCATGCTTAAAGGCGTTGCGGCTATCTGCAAGGAGAACGGCATTTTCTGCGAGATATCGCTTGAGGAACGTATGGCTTGCGGTATCGGTGCCTGCCTTGGATGTGCCTGCCGCACAAAGCGCAATGACGAGGAATATTTCGCTCATGTCTGCAAGGACGGCCCTGTTTTCAATGCTGAGGAGGTGCTCTGGTAATGGCTGATCTTTCTGTAAATGTATGCGGTATCGACTTCAAGAATCCGATAATCCCGGCTTCCGGTGTTTTCGGTTACGGCAGAGAATATGAGGAACTCTTTCCCCTGAGCAAGCTGGGCGGTATCGCCACTAAGGGTACTACTCTACATCTCAGGACAGGCAATCTCGCTCCGAGGATAGCTGAAACTCCGTCGGGTATGCTCAATTCCGTTGGACTCCAGAACCCCGGCATCGATCACTTCATCGGCAAAGAACTCCCAAATCTGCTGACAAAGGATCTTGTCATCCTTGCCAACATCGCAGGTGCAACTCCCGAGGAATGTGCGGAGGTTGCCGCTAAACTGGATGATACAGATGTTCATATGATAGAGCTGAACATTTCATGCCCTAACGTAAAACAGGGCGGTGCGGCTTTTGGTACAAGCTGTGACATGGCGGCTGAGGTAACACGCAAGGTACGTGAAGCTACGAAGAAGCCTCTTGTCGTGAAGCTTTCACCTAACGTAACAAGCATAACCGACATCGCTAAATCTGTTGAAGCGGCAGGTGCTGACGCTGTTTCGCTGATAAATACTCTCCTCGGCATGAGGATAGACATAAACACAGGCAGACCAATTCTCCGCAACAACGTGGGAGGCATGAGCGGTCCTGCTGTATTCCCCATAGCTGTCCGCATGGTATGGCAGGTAGCTAATGCCGTAAACATCCCTGTTATCGGCATGGGCGGCGTATCATCAGGCCGTGACGCTATTGAGCTGATGATGGCAGGCGCAAGCGCTGTTCAGGTCGGTGCGGCAATATTCACCGATCCTTACGCTCCGATAAAAATAATTGAGGAAATGAATGAATTCCTTGACAGCAAGGGGATAAAGTCCGTAAAGGACATTATCGGCACTGTCAAGCCCTGGTAAAAAGGAAAAAGTATAATGATAATCATGTCAGTTGACTTTGGCGATTCACGTACAGGTATAGCTGTCTGCGGCAAAAGCGAAATGATAGCTTCGCCTGTTACAGTCATCGCTGAAAAGGACTTCGATAAATGTATCGAAAAAACTGCCGCCCTCGCAAAAGAGCAAAGGGCGGAACAGATAGTTGTAGGTTATCCGAAGAATATGAACGGCACTGAGGGCGAAAGATGTGAGAAGTGCACTCTTTTCGCACAGAAGCTGGAGGAAATAACAGGTATCCCCACTAAGCTGTGGGACGAGCGCTGTACCACTGTTTCGGCGCATAACTACCTGAATGTGACAAACACAAGGGGCAAGAAACGCAAGAATGTGGTGGACGCTGTTGCCGCTGTCATTATTCTTGAAAGCTACCTCGGATACCGCAGAAACAGCGGTGAAGCTACATCATAAGGGACTTTATATCATCCCAGAGACTGTTTGCCGCTTTCAGAGTTTTATTTGCGTCACGCTTTATACTCATCTTCTTTGAAGGAGCTGTTTCCGTAAGCGCACAGAAGGCCATGCCGACTGCTGCACCTGCTGCTGCTCCTTTGGCAAGTGACTTTATATCCATAGAGTTCCCCTTTCTGCAATGCGTATCATCTGCATTGCTTTGATTATTATCTGTTAAGAAATATTATTTATTCGCAAGGAGCCAAAATGCATAATCTTAACATAGTTCTCGTTGAACCCCAGATACCGCAGAATACAGGCAATATCTCCCGTACCTGCGCTGTTACGGGTGCGAGGCTCCATCTTGTCCGTCCGCTGGGATTTGAAGTCTCCGACAGGCACCTGAAACGTGCGGGTCTGGACTACTGGGACAAGCTGGATATCACCTATTACGATGACCTCAGCGACTTTTTTGAAAAAAATAAGGACGGACATTTCTACTATTTTACCACAAAAGGACTTCACGTTCACAGCGATATAAACTATCCCGACAACGCTTACCTTATTTTCGGCCGTGAGGACAAGGGACTTCCAGAGTCTCTCCTGCACGACAATCCCGGAGCCTGCGCTCGAATACCCATGAGAAACGAACTGAGAAGCCTTAATCTTTCCAATTCCGTTGCCATTGCCGTATATGAAGTGCTGAGACAATGGGATTATCCCGATCTTTCCCGTGAAGGGAAACTTACCCAATACACTTGGTAAAGGAGAATGTTTATGTCAAAAATAATGATACTTACCGACAGCTGCTGTGACCTCCCGAAGGAAACTATCGAGGAGCTCGGCATAAAGGTGCTGCCGTTTACCGTAACTTTAGGAGACGAATCCTTCCGTGAGATATTCGACAAGTCCTCTCAGGAAGTATACGAAATGATGGAGAAAAATCCTGAGGTGCCGAAACATTCACAGATATCGCCCCTTACCTTTGAGGAGACTTATAAGGAGATATACGAACAGGGATACACCGATATCATCAGCGTTTCCATCAATTCACAGGGATCAGGCACTTATAATAATTCCATTATCGGAAAGAACGATTTCTTCGAGAAATATCCGGAAGCAGAGGGAAAGATACGTATTTTCAACCTTGATTCCAAGTGCTATACAGTTTTCTATGGATATCCTATAATCGAGGCTGTCAAGAAGATACGCAAGGGCGCTGAGGCTGAAGAAATAGTCGCTTATCTCGAAGACTGGTTCGATGTCTGCGGTATCTACGCTGTACCGTACAATCTTAAA
>JAFOMV010000278.1 GCA_017418765.1 Ruminococcus sp.
AAAGCAATTCAGTTTTTAAGAAGTCGGTGCTTATGGCAATGAGGTCACACCCGTTCCCATTCCGAACACGGAAGTTAAGCTCATTCACGTTGAAGATACTTGGCTGGAGACGGCCCGGGAAACTAAATCAGTGCCGACACTATTTTAGCTCTTTCACCTTTGTGAAGGAGCTTTTTTGATATAATAATTATTTTCTTGTGTTATATTGCATTTTTGCCGAAAGTATTGTATAATGATAATAGTTATTGTACTATTCTGGAGGTGAAGCCGTGCTTGAATCATGGGAATTTAAGATTCTTATCGGCAGGATCAGCAAAATTATTTCATATTCCGATAAGCATCGTCTTGATATGAGAAATAAGGCTAATTCAGCCGTTATACGCAAATATGGGACATATTCCATAGGTCTCGGTCAGCTTTATCCTTCGGTCAGACGTAAGATATCAAGCGGTCATTATGGCAGATGGGTACATTCTATTGATGGACTTGACGAGTACACAGTATATGAATTTGATGAGAATTTAGACCCTCTCCGCATAAGGCATATGCATGGAAAAACGTGCACGGAGGAGATATATTTTTTTGATTATGAGGGAGTTGTCTGTGCTGTTCCGTATGTTAATATAATGAATAAGTTTTACAGTATGGGTGAGGTCTATTGTTTTATTTATGATGACGGACGTCTTATCGAGTTTTCTTATATCACCCGTTTTCGTGTCATTCTTTATTCATTTGATAATTCTGATTATCCTCATGTTAAACTTGAAAAATATGATTACATTTGTGACCCTGAGACTGAAGCTGTGCAGAAAGTTACTCAGTATGAATATGATAACAAACATGGCAGTATCTCAAATCTCACTATCAAAACATAAATATAACAGTCATTCTTTCAGAGTGGCTGTTTTTGTTTTATATTGAAGCTTTTCTACAGATTGTATAAAATGTGTGATTATACTTCTGAAATCTATTGACAAATCTATATATTAGAGCTATAATTATATTGAATAACTGTCTGCTTATTGACAGTATTGATATGGAGGAAATATGGATATTATCATTGTTGGCTGCGGTAAGGTAGGAAGTGCTCTTGCTGAAGTGCTTAGCGACGAACACAATGTCACTGTTATTGACAAGAACGAAAACCTTATCGATTCAGTTATAAACGATTTTGACGTAATGGGTATTGCAGGAAACTGCCTTCAGACTGAAGTGCTTGAGGAGGCAAATGTTGATAAAGCTAACCTCTTTATAGCAGTTACTGCTTCTGATGAGGTCAATATTCTCTCATGCCTTATTGCAAAAAAAATGAAGGCAAGACATTGTATTGCACGTGTCAGAAGCCCCGAATTTGATAAGCAGCTCGTTTTTATGCGTGAGGAACTTGGTATTAGTATGATGGTAAATCCTGATTACAATGCCGCTAACGAAATAGCAAAGGTCATGCGTTATCCTGCGGCTATAAATATCGAGTCTTTTGCTAAGGGCAGAGTTGACCTTACAGAAATACGTATCACTCCGGGAAGTATCCTTGACGGAGTTGCTTTAAGCCATCTTTCAAGAAGATTGAGGCTGGATATTCTCATCTGTGCAGTGCAGCGAGGTGAAGATCTTATCATTCCTAACGGAAATTTCGTGCTCCGTGCAGGAGATAAGATACATATGACTGCTTCGCACAGCAATATGGTCAAATTTTTCAAAAGCATAAGTGCCGCATACCGTGAAAAGCGTGTAAAGAAGGCTGTGCTTATCGGCGGAGGCAGAGTTGCATATCATCTCGCACAGCAGCTTATAGAAATGGGCATCAAGGTCAAGATAATCGAAATAAACAAAGACCGCTGCCTTGAACTCAGTGATCGTCTTAACAAAGTCGATATCAGCTGTGCTGACGGTACAGACCACGATATCCTTGAAGAAGAACGTGTTTACGATGCAGATGCTGTTGTTACGCTTACTGGGATAGATGAGGAAAACATCCTTCTTTCGCTTCTTGCAAAGAATAACGGAGTTGAAAAGGTAGTAACAAAGGTAAACCGTCCTTCGCTGATACAGCTGTCAGATACTCTTTCGCTTGACAGTATCATATCTCCGAAAACTATAACAGTCAGCCAGATACTGCAATATGTTCGTGCTAAACAGAATTCTCTCGGAAACAGTGTGACTACGCTGTATAGCCTTGTCAACGGCAGACTTGAAGCGATAGAATTCGTAGTTCGTGATAAGACCGAATATGTTGATGTTCCGCTGAAAAAGCTGAAACTACGTGATGGTATCCTTATTGCAAGTATCGTCAGGGGAAATGAACTTATTATTCCAAAGGGCGATGACTGTCTGAAATTAAATGACAGTGTTGTAGTTATATCAACTACTAAGGGATTCCATGATCTCAGTAATATATTTGATTAAGGGAGAATAATAGTTTTATTATGAATTACAGAATGGTGTCTTATATTATGGGACAGATATTGAAAGTCGTGGGACTTTTCATGCTTCTGCCCATACTTGTAGGATTTATTTACGGAGAGCAGCATGTGGTAACATCCTTCGGTATCCCTTTTCTTATTACTATTGCAGTTGGTATTCTTTTCACCATACGCAAGCCAAAGGATAATTCCATTTTCTCTATGGAAGGATTTGTCAGCGTAGCTGCCTCATGGATAACAATGTCAGCTATCGGCGCTCTGCCCTTTGTTATTTCGGGGGAGATACCCAAATATACGGATGCACTTTTTGAAACTGTATCAGGATTCACTACAACAGGTGCGACCATACTCAGCGATGTGGAAGCAATGTCTAAATCGTGCCTTTTCTGGAGGGCATTCACTCACTGGATGGGCGGTATGGGAGTGCTGATGTTCGTACTTGCGATAATGTCAAGCAATGATTCACGTACAATGCATATGATGAGGGCTGAATGTGCAGGCCCCAAGGTAGGACGTCTGGTATCAAAATCCAGCTTCTCAGCAAGGATACTATACGGTATATATATTACTCTTACGGTATCTGAAGCGATATTCCTGATGATAGGCGGAGTACCGCTGTATGACGCAATAGTCCATGCCTGTTCATCAGCAGGTACAGGGGGATTCTCTCTATGGGGAGACAGCATAGCTCACTACAACAGCACCTACGTTGAAATGGTCATAGCTGTGTTCATTATTCTTTTTGGAGTAAACTTCAATCTTTACTACTATCTCATTATCAGGAAATTCTCACTTGCATACAAAAATGAGGAAGTAAGAACTTATTTCAGCGTTATCATACTGGCAACGGCTATTATTACTGCGAATGTATATCATATGTATAATGGCCTGGGAGATACACTGAGGCATACTTTCTTTATGGTAGCATCGACCATAACATCGGCAGGCTTTTCAACTACTGACACGGCGCAGTGGCCTGTATTCTCGCAGACGCTCCTGCTTGTGCTGATGTTTGTCGGCTCATGTGCAGGCTCAACGGGCGGCGGCATGAAGGTATCAAGAATAATGATACTTATCAAGACAGGCATCAAGGAATTGAAGTATATCGTTAATCCAAGAGCAGTTGCTACTGTAAAAATGGACGGAAAGCCTGTGGAAAAGGATGTTGTCAGAGGCGCAAGCAATTACTTTATTCTTTTCATGATGCTGCTTGCGATATCAGTGCTGTTGGTAACTCTCAACGGATTTACCATAGAAGAATCAGCATCAGCGGTCATAACCTGCATGAACAATATAGGCTTCGGCGTAGGACGCTTCGGCCCTGCCGGCAATCTCGGCGGACTCAATGCATTCTCAAAGATAGTTCTCTGCTTCGATATGCTCCTCGGACGTCTTGAGATATACCCTCTGATAATGCTTTTTGCTGCAAAGAGAAGATAAAAAAGATAAAGGGCGCAATGCCATTTAAGGAGGAATACAAGATGAAGAAAATACTGGCAGCCGTTCTTTCAGCGGCAATGTGCCTTTCGGCTTTAACTGTAAATGCAGTTTCAGCCGTAAAAACTGATGCCCCGTCAGGTATCGTAAGTGAACTTAAAACAGATGATTCGGGACCTTGCGGTGAATCTGCAACATGGACATTTTCCAATGGTACACTTACAGTAACAGGTACAGGAAAAATGACTAACTGGCAAATGGTAGAAAATGTCAGATGGAGCAAATATATGTCACAGATACGGAATGTGGTCATCGGTGAGGGAATAACAAGTGTAGGCGCAAGAGCCTTCTATAATGCAAGAAATCTTACATCAGTACAATTGCCTTCTACACTTACCGTAATTGCTACAGCATCCTTTGAACAAACAGGACTTTCATCTGTGACAGTTCCTGCATCCGTTACAACGATAGGAGCTACAGCTTTTAAGAATTGCTCATCACTCAGGGAGATAAGGATACCTAACAGTGCCTGCAAAATATCGGGATATTCCGATACTATATGCAATTCCTACAGCGGAATAGGCTCATTCAGCGGTACTATCTATGCACCTAACGGCTCAAAGGCACAGGAATATGCCAATAATTACGGCTATAAATTTCAGGCGATATCCGGTTCATCCCAGCCTGCACAGCCTACAGCAACATCAACGACAACTACATCAAGAACTACCACAACAACTACTACCACATCAAGAACAACTACCACAACGACTACAACTTCACGCACTACTTCATCTACAACAACTACAGGCAATATTCTGACATATCTTGTTGTCAGCCCCAGAATAAAAGCAGGAGTGCCAACAGAGATAACACTGCCGTATTTTGGTGAAAGTAATGAAAGACCTATAAGAAATATAGATTATGATATAGATACACGGGGGCAGGATATTCAGGTGCTTGAAAAGACGATAGTTACAGAAAAAGCTGATTATCCGGATAATACAACTGTATATAAGCCTGTGATAAATGTGCTTTCAGACAGCAACGGACAATATCAGATCGTGATGAGAGTCAACAGAGTGATCGACACATACGGCAATGACATAACCTATCGCCTGAGTGAAAGGGAGTTCACGCTTGATGTCAGGGTCTACGGTGAGATCACAACAACTTCTACAACAAGCACTACAACTACAACAACAACAACTACTACTACCACTACCACAACTCAGCCTATGACCTACCGTTTGAGGCTTGAAACAGCATCCCTGCCGTATAAGACAGAATATAATGTTGGCGAAAGCTTTTCCGCTGACGGTCTGACAGTAAGGTCATTCATTACCCGAAGCGGACAGTATGAAGTTGAGGAAACATATACTCCTATCGATCCGTCTTCTCTCCCGGGCAGTTTTACTATAACGCCTCCTGATATGAGCACTCCGGGAATAAAAACAGTTATTGTTGAAATGCACAGATATGATCCTAATATCAATGAAACAGTCCGTGCATACACAAGCTTTGATATAACGGTGAGCAGCGGTGAACAGTATAATGACAGACTGGGGGATGCCAATCTTGATGGCACAGTTGACGGACGTGATGCTACGCTGGTGCTTACTGAATACGCAAGAAGTTCGGTAAACAATAATACTGCTTTTGCCAATTCGCCAAGAGCTGCAAGGACAGCTGACATAAACGGCGATGGCGTCATAGACGGACGTGACTCTACAAAGATACTCACTTACTATGCTTACATATCAGTTGACGGAAATCCGCAGATCGATATGGAAACATGGCTGAAACGCTGATATAAAGCACCTGTATTTCCGCCTTGATGTGAAAAATAACGAAAACAATATATAAAGACGGCTTTTTTAAGGAAAACCCTTGACAAGCCGTCTTTTTTCGGGTATAATATATCGGTACGCAAATATCTGCGTATATACTTATTATCAAGAAAAGGAGGAAAAATATGCCTACATTTAACCAGCTCGTTCGTAAGGGAAGAAAGGATCTTGAGACAAAGTCTACAGCTCCTGCACTTCAGAAGGGCTACAACGCAAAGAAGAAGGCTCAGATCAACCAGAGCTCACCTCAGAAGAGAGGCGTTTGCACAGCTGTAAGAACAGCTACACCTAAGAAGCCTAACTCAGCTATGAGAAAGATCGCAAGAGTTAAGCTCACAAACGGATATGAGGTAACATCTTACATTCCGGGTATCGGCCACAACCTTCAGGAGCACAGCGTTGTTCTTATCAGAG
>JAFOMV010000279.1 GCA_017418765.1 Ruminococcus sp.
ACTGTTGAACTCCAGTTTACCGTTGCAGGACGGGCATTTATATTCAATAAGTTCAGCCATTGTTTCACCTCGCTGAATAATACTATGGGCGGACGATAGCGTCCGCCCGTGATGCTTGCATTTTATATGTATCTGCTTATTTTACTGAACGATATCCTTCTCATCAAAAGGATCGCCGCACTCTGCACAGAACTTAGGAGGATTGAATGGATCCTCAGGCTCCCAGCCGCACTTGTCGCACTTGTACTTAGGAGCGCCTGATGGCTTTGGCTTGCCGCATTCTGCACAGAACTTACCCTTGTTCAAAGCACCGCATGTGCATGTCCAGCCCTCAGCGTCAGCCGGCTTTGGTGAACCGCACTCTGCACAGAACTTGCCTGTGTTGCCTGTCTTGCCGCATGAGCAGTTCCAACCGCCTGCTGTAGTCTGAGGAGCAGCCTGAGGAGCAGTTGTAGCACCTACAGCACCCTGAGCAGCACCCATATTGAAAAGATTCTGAGCATTCATTCCGCCAGCCTGATTAGCCATGTTCATGCCGAAAAGTCCCATAGCAGCGCCGTTAGGATTGTTAGCAGCACCCTGCATAGCCTGAGTCTGAGCCTCAACAAGAGTTGCAGCAGCATTGGTCGGATTTGTGTTCCATGCTCTGTCCTCAAATTCCTGGATGCGCTTTGTATCTTCTTCTGAGATAGTAGCTGAGTTGATAGCTACCTTAACAACACTGATACCTCTCCTCTCAGTCCATTCAGCACTGAGTACCTGATCTACGGCAGATTTTACTTCAGGCTGTCTCATAGGAAGTTCATCATATCTTATGCCTGAGCCTGAGATCTGTCCGAATGCAGGCTGGAGAGCGTCGATGAATTCAGCTCTGAGCTGAGGATCGATCTCATTGCGTGAATATGTACTTGTTACATTTGCACATACATTTGTATAGAAAAGAACAGGGTCAACTATCTTATATGAGTATACACCGTTGCAGCGAACGCCTACTGTGAAGCTTCTGCCAAGATCCTGGTACTGTACTCTGAATGGGATAGCATTCTGTGTACCGAACTTGTTATCGATGATCTCCTTTGTATTGAAGTAGTATATCCTCTGATCGTGTGCAGCGTCGCCGCCGTGCTTTATACGATCCCATGCTTCCTTGAAAGTATCCTTCAGTCCGCCGCCGAAAGTACTGGAGAAGATACCGGGAGTACCTGCATCATAAGTATAAACGCCAGGTTCTGTTGCAATTTCAAGGATAACGCCCTGATCTACCATGATCATAGCCTGACCTTCATGAACAACGATCTTGCTGCCCTTAGTGATAACATTCTCGTTGCCCTTCTTGTTGGATGAGCCCTTGCCTACTCTTTTCTGTCCCTTGACTACAAGGATGTCAACAGGGATGGATTCGCAAACGAAATACTCCTCCCATGTATCAGCAAGAGTTGAGCTGAAGCCTGTGATCGCAGCTTTGATAAGTCCCATAATAGTTACTCCTTTCGGGAAATGATCCCTATAAATGTTATAATTCAGCATTAAGCTGTAATAGCCTTTAAAACAGCTGTACTAATTATAACATATTTTTTTTGAAATTGCACTATTTTTTTGATATTTCTCCAAAAAAATAAAATATTTTTTATTTTTAACATTTATTTGAAGCCTGCGAACACATTTATCCCCCTTTATATGTAACAGCATAACCTTATCATAATCACATTTTTATCCCGAACTGTATATGAACAGTCAGCACAGTTTTCTCGCCGATAATAACAGTTCATTGTATAGGTTTTGATTTTATTGTTGAATTATAACAACCAAAACCTATTATCCACCATCTTTACTTATGCATATGCACAAACATCAGCAGAAGCTATTGACAAAACTGTGCTAACTGTGTATACTGTATACATACAGTACAGACGAGGTAAACAGTGAGGTGATGACTTGAATATATTCATTGATAACAAAAACGGCGCTCCCATTTACGATCAGATATACAATCAGATCAAAAGCGCTATCATTTCGGGCGAGCTCAAAGAAAACGATGCTCTCCCCTCCATCCGAAATCTGGCTAAGGACCTGCGAATAAGCGTGGTCACTACCAAAAGGGCTTACGACGAACTTGAGCGTGAGGGTTTCATTTACACCCTCCCGGCTAAGGGCTGTTTCGTGGCTCCGAAAAATACTGAGCTTCTTCGTGAGGAGAATCTCAAAACCATTGAAAACTACCTGCTTGAAGTAAAACAATTGGCCGCAAGCTGTAATCTTTCAACTGATGATGTGATAGATATGTACAGGTATCTTGACGAAAACTAAAGGAGATGTCTTTATGAACGCATTAGAGATCAAAAATCTTACAAAACACTACAACGGATTTACACTCGATAATATTTCTTTCTCACTCCCTCAGGGATGTATCCTCGGACTTATCGGAGAAAATGGTGCAGGAAAGAGTACAACCATACGCTCCATTCTGGGTTCGTTAAAATATGACGGAGATATCAGAGTGCTGGGCGAGCCGATATCCGCTGACCTGAAAAACAGAATAGGCGTTGTACTGGATGAAGTCGGTTTTCCCGACAAGCTCAATGTCAGGGACGTGAACGCTATCATGAAGAATATGTTCAACAACTGGGATAACAACGCTTTCCTCGGCTATATCAAGAAGTTCGGGCTCCCCGATGACAAGGCTTTCTCGGATTACTCAAAGGGAATGAAAATGAAGCTGGGAATTGCAGTTGCTCTCTCCCATAATGCTGAACTTCTCATCCTCGATGAGCCTACAAGCGGACTTGACCCGCTGGTAAGAGATGAGATAATCGACATTCTCAATGACTTCACCCGTGACGACAATCACTCGATCCTTATTTCTTCACACATCGTCAGTGACCTCGAAAAGCTCTGTGACTACATTGCATTTATCCACAAGGGAAAGCTTATGCTCTGCGAGGAAAAGGACGCACTTCTTGAACAGTACGTATTCATCAACACATCCGAAGAAAAGCTTGCTGAACTGGACGAAAACGCAGTCAAGGGCAAGCGCTCATCAAAGTGGGGCACTGAGGCTATCGTTGACAGGAAACTCATCCCCGATTCATTCGACACAAAACCCGTTACAATAGAAGATCTGTTCATATTCATGGCTAAGGAGGACTAAAACAATGATGAAAGGTTTACTCACTAAGGAATTTATCGTATTCTTAAAGACAGCAAGAACTCAGATATTCATTATCTTGATGTTCATTATTCTCGGTATCCTGATGAAGAATACCATGTACATAATGTTCGTTCCGCTTCTTCTCCCGATGATAGCAAAGCAGGGGCTTACTGTTGACGAGATCAGCAAATGGGATAAATACTCAGCCTGTTTCCCTGTTGACAGAAAAAAGATCGTAACTTCAAAATACCTGCTGATATTCATTATCTCCATCGCAGCATTCATCATAACAGCAATTTCACTTTTAGTTATAAAGAACATAAAGCCTGATCCCGAAAACCCCGTAGGACGCATTACTCCTTACCTTGCAGCCGCAGCCGCAGAATCACTTATACTTCCTTCACTTTCGCTCCCATTCGACTTCAAATTCGGCACAGCAAAGGGAAAGGTAATGTACTTTATCGTTACAGCATTCGCAGCAGCACTTCTCTCAGCAACAACAATGCTCCCTGACAAGCAGTCCATTCTTTCAAAGATCAGCAATCCATCATTAATTATCACACTTGCATTCTGCATATCAGCAGTAGTATTCATCGTTTCATGGCTCATCTCCACTAAAATTTATGAAGCCAAAGAGATATGATTGCAGAAATCAGAAATCAGAAAGTAGAGATTAGAAAGTAGAAATTAGATTCCCCGAAGCGTTAAGGCAACACCGCACAAAGCTTGTGCTGAAGATGCGCCGACAGATTTTTCGTCAGATTGTATAGAAATTCCGCAGGCATACTATCGTATGTCAAGGGATTTCTGTGCAAGATGACGGAAAATATGTCCGCAGATTCAG
>JAFOMV010000280.1 GCA_017418765.1 Ruminococcus sp.
ATCTGGTAGCCTGCGAAAGCCTTCTTACGCTTTTCAGCTTCGCCCTCCTGACCCATTGAAGCCCAAACGTCAGTGATAAGAACGTCTGCACCCTTTGCGGCTTCCTTAGGAGAGTTCGTCATCATGAACCTGTCGCCGTATTCCTTAGCGAAGTCCAGTATCTCCTTTGGAGGCTGATAGTCGTCCGGGCAGGCTACTGCTACGCTCATGCCTACTTTAAGACAGCCTACGATGAGGGAGTTAGCCATATTGTTTCCGCCGCCGATAAAGCACATCTTCAGTCCGTCGAAGCTGCCCTTGAATTCACGGATAGTCATAAGGTCTGCCAGTACCTGACAAGGGTGACAGAAATCTGTAAGTCCGTTGATTATCGGGATAGAGCCGTACTGTGCAAGGTCTTCAACTTCCTTCTGCTCGAATGTACGTATCATGATACCGTCGAGGTAGCGTGAAAGCACACGGGCTGTATCCTGTACAGGCTCACCTCTGCCGATCTGGAGATCGTTGGATGAGAGGAAAAGCGGATATCCGCCAAGCTGATACATACCTGTTTCAAAGGATACACGGGTACGTGTTGAAGCCTTCTGGAATATCATACCGAGAGTCTTGCCCTTGAGGCGTGGATGCGGTATGTTATGCTTCAGCTCGTATTTGAGCTGATCTGCGAGATTGAGAATGTCGATTATTTCTTCTGTGCTCAGATCGAGCATTTTAAGTAAGTGTTTCATATCATTTATCCTTTCAATGTTCAAATTAAGTCTGTCACTGCTGTTTGTTCAGTTCTCCGAATGTCCTGTCAACAGCCACTGCAAACAGTGGGATATAGTCATCGAAGAACCTGTTTTCGATGTCGATATCGTACTGCAATTCGCCGGTCACTCCTACCTTAGTATTGATATGACCGATGATGTTATCATTAAAAATGATGGTGAAATTTCTCCTGTCCTTGCTTGTAATACTGTAATTCATTGTTCTGCTTTTAGCTGTAAGTGTAGGGTCAAGAAACTGCGACTTACATTCAATTGTCAGGAATGTAACGTCATTGAGTATTATTGAAAAAGCAGGCTTCTTCTCATCGCCGAGCTGAGCGATAGTGTAAAGGTTATACTTGCTTGTATCGAGAAGATTCCACTTCTGTCCGAACGTTTTTTTCTTGACAGTATAAAGGTTCTTGTTGCTGTTTTTATCGTTAACGGTATAACCGTTGTTTTTAGGCAATACAGTAAGTTCCATCTATTATTCCTCCAGTATATCTATCAGAATATCCAGTCCCTTATTTATTTCATCATCAGATATCGTCAGTGGAGGGAGAAGTCTAACCTTTTCCTTTGCTGTCAGCACCAATAATCCGTTATCGAGAGTTTTTTTAACGATATCTCCTGCCTTTTTAGTCTTCAGCGTAATTCCTATCATAAGTCCGAGACCGCTTACAGCAGCTACCTCACTGCACTTGCTGAGCCTGTCTCTGAAAACATCAGCTTTCCTCTTTACTTCATCAAGGAACCCGTCACTGCTTATCCTGTCAAGGACAGCCAGACCGCCTGCACAGGCAATGGGGTTTCCGCCGAATGTAGAGCCGTGAGTACCGGGAGTAAATACGCTTTCGCACTTCTTTCCTGCAAGACACGCACCCATAGGGATACCGCCTGCTATGCCCTTTGCGAGAGTTGTGATATCAGCCTTTTTGCCGAACCAGTCCCCTGCAAGGAATTTGCCTGTACGTCCCACGCCTGTCTGTATCTCATCGGCGATGACGAGAACATCCTTCTCAGCGCAGAGAGCGTATACAGCGTCAACGAATTCCTTGTCCAGCTTGTTTACACCGCCTTCGCCCTGAACGTACTCCAGCATAACAGCGCAAACCGAATCATCCAGCTTTGCTTTGAGGTCGTCGATATCGTTTGCTGTAACGTTTATGAATCCTTCAAGGAACGGGAAGAAGTAGTTGTGGAACACATCCTGACCCGTAGCTGAAAGGGTAGCGATAGTTCTTCCGTGAAATGAGTTAACGAGAGTTATTATATTATGGCGGCCCTTGCCGTACTTATCGAAACTGTACTTTCTTGCTATCTTTATAGCGCACTCATTAGCCTCAGCGCCGCTGTTGCAGAAGAATACCTTCTCATAGCCTGATATGCCGCAGAGCTTTTCTGCAAATTCAGCCTGTACTGCTGTGTAGTAGTAATTGGAGCTGTGCTGTAAAGTCCTTACCTGTGAGCATACTGCGTCAGCCCATTTCTCGTCGCAGTAGCCGAGGGAATTAGTACCGATACCGCTGCCGAAATCGATATATTCCCTGCCGTTTTCGTCCTTGCATTGCCTGCCTTCGCCTTTCTCCATAACGAGGGGATAGCGTCCGTAGGACTGCATAATATGTTCATTGAATTTGTCTATAGTATTCATTTTTGTCCTCCTTGCTCAGGCAGACATAATATCCTGATAATACAATAACATTATAATTATACTGCTTAAAAGGATATAAAATCAACCTTAATCACCTTTATTTAAGTAAACTTTCTATATATTAGTCAATACTTTTATTTTAAATTGCTTTTTTCTTGTAGAGGAGTCCGCACTCGGGCTCCCGACGCCTTTTTATGTAACTCTCGGTAGAGCGGGGCGCCTTCCTCTACAATATCATTTTTTGAATTGAGAATTATGGTGTCAGCATCAATTCTTATACGAACTGTGTACCGATGCCTTCGTTTGAGAGTATCTCGATAAGAATAGAGTGCGGAACTCTGCCGTCGATGATAACAGTCTTCTTTACTCCACGTCTTACAGCCTCAACACAGCAGTCTATCTTAGGTATCATGCCGCCTGAGATAATGCCCTGTCTCTTGAGGAAAGGGACCTCGCTGACGTTGACTTCGGGGATAAGTGTGGAAGGATCGTCCTTGTCTCTGAGAAGACCTGCGATATCAGTCATGAGGATGAGGTTCTCAGCGCCCAGTTCAGCAGCAATTCTTGCAGCAGCTGTATCGGCGTTGATGTTGTATGTGTTGCCGTTCTCGTCAGTTGCAACTGTAGCGATAACAGGAACATTGCCGTTATTAAGAGCGTCGAGGATAGGCTTTGTGTTGACCTTTGTTATCTCGCCTACCCAGCCAAGATCCTGACCGTCATCGGTAGTCTTTTTCTCAGCC
>JAFOMV010000003.1 GCA_017418765.1 Ruminococcus sp.
AATTCCTTTTCAAAGTAGATCATATCGACAAGCTGCACTCCGCCCTCAATGATAGGATGGTCATAGTTATCGATGAAAAAATTCTTAACAGTATGAGCACGGTTGTATCCGCACTTCTCATAAAACGGCACGGTAAGCGGACTGTCACCTGTTCCGAGAATAAGCTTATCAGCAAAGGAACGGCAGTAGTCTTCGGCAAATCCAAGCATTTTTCTGCCGATGCCCTTGCGCTGATATTCGGGACGGACAGCGATATTTTTCAGCTCGCACACTCCGTCTCCCTCACGGGTAATAACGCAGACTGCCACTGTCTCGCCGTTCTCCTCGCAGACAAAAAGCTCACCTCTGCCAAGGTAACGCCTTACCATGTTCTCCTGTTCATCACCGATAAGCAAAAGTTCCATGTATCTTTCTTTGTTTTCAGTAACAGCCTTTATCATGACATATTTTCCTCCGTAAAACGCTTAGGCAGAAAGTCCCTCAACTTGTGAACACCGTCAGAGAGAACTATCACAAATTCATCATCGCAGAATTCGCTCATCACCTGTAAGCAAGCGCCGCAAGGTGTACAAGGTGACGAGAAATCATCATCAGAACTGCCTGCAACAGCGATAGCAGAAAAGCTTGTACATCCCTCGGAAACCGCCTTAAAAATTGCTGTGCGCTCAGCACAGATAGTCATTGAGTATGACGCATTTTCTATATTGCAGCCTGTAAATATCTTTCCATCCTCCGTAAGCAAAGCCGCTCCCACATGGAATCCCGAGTACTTGCTGTAGGAATGTGATGAAGCATTTACAGCTTCCTGAAAGAGTACCTCATATGTCATGATCTGCCTCCGTTCGGACCGATTTTTCGCTTCTTGCCGTCGGGAGTCATGATGTATGTATTGTTAAGCTGAGCGGCAAGATTGCCTACTACAGCCTGTCTGTACTCGTTTCTAAGCTGTGTCTGTTCTGCTTTTTCAGCATCGGTAAGGCCCTCAGCCTTGGATTTATGCGCAAGTTCGTTAATGCGGTCTATTTTTTTCTGATCCATATATAACACTCCTAATAATCGTATAGATACATTTTAACACGTATCAGGAAATAATGCAAGTATCAACTTGAATTTTCGGCGTATCTATGATATAATTTTAGAACAATATCGAAAGGAGACCGATAAAATGAAAAAAGCTCTTGTTACAGGAGGGGCTGGAGGCATAGGTGAGGCTATATGCAGGCAGCTTGCAGCTGACGGATATTTCGTTTATATCAATTACGCACACTCAAAGGAAAAAGCAGAAAAGCTTGCTGACGAATTATACAGTGAAGCAATTTGCTTCGATGTATCGGACAAAGAAGCTGTACGCTCATTTTTTGCATCACACAACATCGACCTTCTTGTAAACAATGCAGGCATTTCGGTCATAGACCTGTTCACTTCCGTATCTGACGAAAATGCCGAAAAGATAATGGGGATAAATCTCATCGGTGCTATGAACTGCGCCCGTGCTGCCCTGCCGTACATGATAAGTCAGAAAAGCGGATGTATCATCAATATCTCCTCTATGTGGGGGCAATGCGGTGCTTCATGCGAGGTGGACTATTCCGCTTCAAAGGCAGGAATGATAGGCTTCACCAAGGCGCTTGCCAAGGAAGTCGCTCCCTCAGGAATAAGAGTAAACTGTGTCTCACCCGGATTCATAATGACAGAGATGAACAGCCATTTCACTGACGAGGATCTCGAACTTATCCGTGAAGACATCCCTCTCGGAATTTTCGGCAGACCCAAACATATAGCTGATTCGGTATCATTTCTCGCCTCCGACAAAGCAGAGTACATAACGGGACAGATACTTGCCGTAAACGGCGGAATGGTCATATGAAAGGAGCATATCATGAATGACAGGCTGAAAAAACAAATTGAGTTCATGCTTGAACTGGACAAGATGAAGAATATCTATCGCCAGACTTATGTACTACATGAAGACAGAAAAGAAAATGATGCCGAACACAGCTGGCATCTGGCTATCCTTGCTTTTATACTTGCTGAACATTCCAACAAGCCTGTGGATGTGGCAAAAGTGATGAAAATGGTACTCATCCATGATGTTGTTGAAATTGATGCAGGCGATACTTACTGCTACGACTCTGAGGGCTACAAGACCAAAGCTGACCGTGAAGAAAGAGCGGCACAGCGCATTTTCGGTCTGCTTCCCGAAGATCAGAAAGTTGAAATGTACAGGCTTTGGAGAGAATTTGAGGACTCTGTGACCGATGACGCACGCTTTGCAGCAGTATTGGACAGAATACAGCCTTTGTTACTTAATTATACAAAAAGCGGTATCTCATGGAAAGAACATGATGTGTTCAAGGAACAGGTTATAAGCCGAAATAAAGCCTATTTTGATGTATCAGATGATATAGCTGAACTTATAATATCAATTATTGACGATGCCCATAGTAACGGCTGGCTCAAATAAGCAACAGCATTTTCAACAAAAAAATCATTTCTTCGCCGTACACTATTACCAAAGCGCTGAATTTAGTGAACAATTGATGATAATTCGTTTATAATCTTGAACTTTCGCATATTATATGTTATATTATAATTGTAAAAATATACACATTGTACTAAGGTATAGAAGGATGATAACAATGGAAAAAAAGAAAAAAAACAAGCCTGCAGCTGAACCAGCTGTTATGGCAGATATAAATGCTCCTGTTGATCATGCGTATGAAAATCAAAAGCCCGGAAGGAAATTAAAGGTAATACGCCTTGAAAATTCTGAAAAATACAAGCGTATAAACCTTTGGCTGATGATGCTTTTCCCTATTTTTATTTGCAGCATGGCAGAGATCAATCAGGCCAAATTTGTTCTTCCCTTTCTTGAATTCTGCGGAGAGCGGCCTACTGTACTGCTTTTCGATATTCTTATAAGTGCCTTGATGTTTATTCTTTTTATAGCAATTTTCAGAAAAGGCTGGCTGGCAATGGCGGTTCAGAGCTTTGTGTACATGGCTTTGAGTACAACCGAACTTTTCAAATTCGGTACTAACGGCAACCATCTTATACTTTCAGATATGAAGCTTTTCCGAAGTGTCAAGAGCCTTACCTCTTTCGCATACATAAAAATTACCCCGAGGCTGATAATCTATTACCTGATCGTTGTGGCGTTCGTACTGCTTGCCTTCTGGTTCAATCCCATTGTAAAAAATAAGCCTGTCAGACGAATTATGACGATAGGTACATGTATCCTGCCTTGTGCTGCGCTGATAATGATCCCTAAATTTTATCAGCCGGTATATGATTTCTTCAAAGTTGACACAACAAATGCTACAAATTCTTTCCTGTTGAATGAAAAATTCACCAAAAATCGCTTCCTTGCTTTTCTGGTGGAAACAGCTTCCGAAAGTTACGCAAACAGACTTGTGGTTCCGGATGATTACAGTGAAGAGCTTATCGAAGAAATAATGAATATCCCTGTCGACACTGCTGATGATTTTCACGGCGGCAAAAAGCCTAATGTGATCGTTGTAATGAGCGAATCCTATGCAGATTTCCGTGTGTTCGATCAGCTTGATATCGACAAGAACTGCTACAAGCTTTTTGATAAAGCTATTTCCGAGGGTAAAGGCGGCACTGCAATTACTCCTACATATGCAAGCTGGACAGTCCGTTCAGAGTTTGAACTTCTTTTTGGTCTACCTGTAAGAGGACTGAATACACCGAATATGCCACAGAGAGAACTTGCTGAGAGAGAACAGCCTGCCCTTGCACAGTACTACAAAAGCTGGGGATACGATACAGTTTACATCCACCCATTCCAGAGCGGTTTCTACAGCAGAAGCAGGATATACGGCTACTTCGGATTCGAGAAAATGATCTTCCATGACGACTATGAGGGAACGACAGATTTCAACGTGCCTGTAAAGCACTTCGGCACATACGTTGATGATTCAACCGTGTTCGATCAGATAATCTACGAATTAAAGAATACTGATTCTCCTGTTTATCTGCACACCACAACAATGCAGAATCATCAGCCTTATAATCAAGGCGAAGACCCATCTGATGAATTCGGCAACTACCTTACATGGATAAAGCACTCCAATGAAGGACTTGATAAATTCCTGGGCGAGATCAAAAAACTTGATGAACCTACACTTGTTTTCTTCGTCGGCGATCACTTCCCATCACTCAGAGGCGAGACCAGCGTTTACAACAAACTGGGTCTCAGCGGCGAAAACTGCACTCCGCTCTACCAGCAGAAATGCTTCTTCTGGAGCAATTATGACGCAGACTTCTCAGCAGTTCCCGAAAGTGAATTCTCGTTCTTCTATGTGCCTTACATCATCCTCAATATCATCGACGCACCAAAGGATGCATTTATTGAGAAGATGAACGATTTCATGGTAAGAGTACCTGTTTACTCATCTGAGTATGACAGCAGTATTCCACGAAACGAAGACCTTGATATAATCACAATCGACAGAGTTATTGAAAACGAGTTCTCTCCTTCACCTATCCCCGAAGAACAGCTTACTACTAATAAAAAGGAGAATAATAGATGAAAGATATGATTATAGGAATAAAAGGCGAAGCTGAACTAAAAGTCAGTGCAAAAGAACTGGCAGTCAATGTAGGAAGCGGAAGCCTTGAAGTATTCGCAACTCCCGTAATGGTAATGCTTATGGAAAAGGCCGCCTGCAAATGCGTGGCTGACTACATGGAAAACGATGAGACCACAGTGGGCACGGAAATGAACGTGAAGCACATTTCAGCTTCACCTGTTGATTCAGAAATTCGGGCAGAAGCCGAACTTATCGAAGTAAACGGACGTGAACTGGTGTTCAGCGTAAAAGCTTACGACAACAGCGGACTTATCGGTGAAGGCGTTCATAAGAGATTCCTTGTTTTCGGAGGAAGATTCACCGAAAAAGCAAAGGCAAAATTACAGAAATAACAACTTACAGCATCTCTCCGGAGGTGCTGTATACTTTTAAGGAGGAAAGCTCATGAGACTGAGACCATACATCTCTGATACAGATTTCAATTTCATCCGCAAATGGGATACCGACGAACGCACTCACGCTTTATGGTGTGCAGGACGTCTGCCCTTTCCCGTTACAAGGGAGAGTATGGATCTCCTCATCAGCGACCATGCCGTAAAGTACGGCGACACTCCGTTTACTGCAACTGAAGACGACGACACACCTGTCGGATTTTTCTGCATCGCCACTGACGTAAAGACCAATACATCTATGCTGCGTTTCGTTATAGTTGACAGTTCTCTACGTGGCAGAGGCTATGGCAGGGAAATGCTCAGTCTTGCGGTGAAGTACGCATTTGATATTGTCAAAGCGGACACTGTTCAGCTAAATGTATTTACTTCAAATGAAGCAGCGAAAAAATGCTACCTCAGTGTTGGATTCACCGAAAGGTCAGTCACTCCGGATGTATTCACCTACAAGGATGAATCATGGGGCAGATGCAATATGATCATTACAAGATGAAAACCCCCGAAAGTACCGCTCAGATACTTTCGGGTCATTATCATTTTATGCCGAGGAACTTATAGCCGGCATCCTGTATTGCCTTTTTTATTGTTTTATCGCTTACATCAGAGGAAAGTGAGATAATAGCTGTTCCCTTTTCGTGGCTGACTATCGCTTCATCGATTCCGTTGATATCTTCAAGCGCTTTCTTTACTCGTGCCTCACAGTGACCGCACATCATACCCTTGACGGAAACGGTCTTCTCATTCGTCTCAGACGGCGGATCATTCAGCTCTGTAGTTATCTTCTTATCGTGACTGCTGTCATGAAGCTTGAAGAAATTCAGTCTCAGTGCATTTGTGACTACGAAGAAGCTTGACAGACTCATCGCAGCCGCACCAAACATAGGATTCAGCTGCAAGCCATACACGCCTGCTGCAAGAGGTATACCTATAATATTATAGATGAACGCCCAGAACAGATTCTGACGGATGTTTCTCAGCGTCGCTCTGCTTAGACGTATAGCGGCAGGAACATCACTGAGACGGTTCTTCATGAGAACCACATCCGCCGCATCCACAGCAACATCAGCGCCTGCACCGATCGCTATACCCATATCTGCACTTGTCAGCGCAGGGGCATCATTGATGCCGTCACCCACCATAGCAGTCCTGCCTTTCTTTTTAAGGCTTCGGATAACGCTTTCTTTGCCATCGGGAAGGACTCCTGCGATAACTTCGTCAACGCCTGCCTGCTTACCGATAGCTTTCGCAGTACGCTCGTTGTCCCCCGTCAGCATAACAACATGAATGCCCATATTCTGCAATTCACACACAGCCTTCGGGCTGTCCTCCTTTATGATGTCCGCTACGGCTATCATACCGAGAAGCTGACCGTTCTCAGCAAAAAACAGCGGTGTTTTACCCTCTGAAGTAAGTTTTTCGTAAGTCTCATTAATATTCTCACTCATACCGCACAGACCTGAGATATAAGCTAAGTTACCGCCGTAAACCTCCGAACCGCCGATAGTTCCTTTCAGTCCGTTGCCTGCCACAGCCATGAAATCCGCTGCTTCTTCCGATGAGATATTATTCTCTGTGCAATACTTTATGACAGCCTTAGCCAGCGGATGTTCGCTTTTCTTTTCAAGGGAATAGGCTATACTCAGCAGTTTTTTCTCATCTGTGCCATCTGCCGCTATTATATCGGTAACACTTGGCTCGCCCTGAGTGATAGTGCCTGTCTTATCCAGTGCGATTATACGGACTTTGCCTGTTTCTTCAAGGGATACCGCAGTTTTAAAGAGTATGCCGTTCTTAGCACCAACACCGTTTCCGACCATTATAGCCACAGGAGTTGCAAGTCCAAGAGCACAGGGACAGCTTATAACAAGGACGGATATAGCTCTCGCAAGTGAGAATCCCACAGTCTTGCCAAGTATAAGCCATACTATAAGAGTAATGACGGCAATGCTTATGACCGCAGGCACGAATACTCCAGAAACCTTATCTGCTATTTTTGCAATGGGAGCTTTTGTTGCAGCCGCACCGCTGACCATTTTTATTATCTGCGAGAGAGTTGTGTCCTCGCCTACTCTTGATGCTCTGCACTTGATAAAACCTGCCTGATTTATGGTAGCAGCCGAAACCTCATCGCCGACTGATTTGTCAACAGGTATGCTTTCGCCGGTAAGAGCTGATTCGTTCACAGCACTTTCGCCTTCGATTATTATTCCGTCCACAGGAATACTTTCTCCCGGCCGCACAACGAAAATATCATCTTTCTTTACTTGCTCAACAGGAACTTCTTTTTCTTCCCCATCGATATAAAGCACAGCGGTTTTCGGTGCAAGCTTCATGAGACCTTTCAGCGCATCCGTAGTCTTTCCCTTTGAACGAGCCTCAAGCATTTTACCAACTGTAATAAGCGTGAGTATCATTGCTGCCGACTCAAAGTAAAACTCATGCATATACTTTGCTGCTGCCTCAGTGCCGCCGTGAAGCTGAGCATCTGTCATAGCAAAAAGCGCCCATGTACTGTACACAAAGGAAGCAGCCGAACCCATAGCTACAAGAGTATCCATATTAGGAGAACGATGGATAAGTCCCCTAAAACCATTGATGAAGAACTTCTGATTTATCACCATGACGATAGCCGCCAATATAAGCTGAGCAAGCCCCATCATGACGTGATTGCCTTCCATGAACGCAGGAAGCGGAGCGCCGAACATCATGTGTCCCATTGATATATACATAAGTATGATTAGAAAAACAAGGGATGCAATAAGTCTTTTCAACATCGCAGGCGTTTCCGTATCCCTGAGCGTATCGTTATCTGCGGCTGTCTCTTTGCTTCCGCCTTTTACGGAAGCGCCGTATCCTGCGTCTTTTACAGCTTTGATTATATCGGCATCGCTTGCCGAACCTTCAACTCCCATTGAATTAGTAAGAAGACTTACCGAACAGGAAGTAACTCCTGACACACCCGATACAGCTTTTTCTACTCTTGCGCTGCAAGCAGCACAGCTCATTCCTGTAACGTTATACTGTTTCATCTTGACCACTCCAGAATAATTCATATTACATTTATAGTATAACAAATCCGCAATATTATGTCAATTAGCCGAGGTTAACAAAAGGACTGATGTTTCATCAGTCCTTTATCTATCATTTATATAGTTAACTGTTCCCACTCTTTTTCCTTGAATCCGACCAGAACTTTCTCATCTGTCACAAGCAGAGGGCGCTTTACAAGCATCCCATCGCTTGCAAGAAGCTTCAGCTGCTCATCCTCTGACATACTGTCAAGTTTATCTTTCAGTTCAAGCGAACGATAGAGCTGACCGCTTGTGTTGAAAAATCTCTTTAATGGAAGTCCGCTTTTAGAGTACCATTCTTTTAATTCGTCATAAGATGGATTGTCCTCTTTTATATCTCTTATTTCGTATATATTATTGTTCTCATCAAGCCAGTTCCGGGCTTTTTTACACGTTGAGCATTTAGGATAACATATAAATTTCATCGTATCTCCTCCGTTTTATGCATTGATACTGCGTTATTACCGAAAAAGAGCAGAACCAGTGTACAGTTCTGCTCGAATTTTCGATATTAATAAAAATAATTCTGGTATCCGTCGCCGTAGAAGTAAAAATATCCTTCACTAAATGACTCAGGACTGCTAAAGTAGAGATTAACTGCTTCTTTGACCTGATCTGTCACAATACCTGAAAATGTTCCAAGATTGACGTAGCTGTAAGAGCCTTCAAACTGGAATGGCTGAGCCAGAACACCATAAATCGTATTAGGGAACTGACTTGAATTCACCCTGTTCATGATGACCTCAACAACTCTTGCCTTGTCATAAACACTGATCCAATCTGAACCTGCTTCGTTAGCTACCGCATTACAGAGAATAATGTACTCTTCATCTGTTATTGGAAGCCAGCCTGTGCCATTGCCTGATACAACTGTTGTGCCTGAAGTATCTGCGGGGCTTGAATTAGCTGTTAAGTCGGTTCCGTTGGAATCGGGTATCTGTGTCAATGCTTCTGTTGAAGGAGGTATCGGGGCAGCAACTGATTCAGCGATTGTGGCAGTTGAATAGCCGATCGCAGACTCTGTCTGAGTCTCAGTTACGGGCTCAGTCTCAAGCTCCTCAGTAGCAGGTGCATGGACTGGAGCGGGTACCGTTGCAGCGGATGCTGCAGTTGTAGCATTAGCTGTAGATACAGCGGTAGAAATCTCTGATGTAGAGGATTCGTTATTACCAGATTCTTCTGACATGATCTCGGATTCAGATAATACTTCATCCTGATCTGTCTCGTTTGAGGTGGTTACCTTTTCATTGGCTGCTGCATATTCTGAATCAGCATCATAATTGACGCCTTTATCAGAACCTTCATCTTCGGTCACTTCGTAACCATACTCAGCCTCCTCGACAAAGTCTGCTGAACTAACATTTGTGGAATTGATATAAGACACACCAAGACCACCGCCCAAACAAGTAGCAACAACCCCGCATGCTAAAGCTGCGGCTTTAAGATTTACCATCAACTCATCCTTTCGTGAATTAGAGTATTTCTGGGCTAATATCATGATATCACATTATCATGAAAATGGCAATACTTTCCGTACCTTTTCCATTTTCTCTCCAAATATTTTCCTTTATAAAGTTTACTAATAGCAATTTTGTACACAATTAACAACGCAAACTTCATGTTAAAATCAAATATATTAACTGTAAGTAACAATATATTTCCCACATATTCAATAATACTAATACAAAAACGTCAAATATCATAACATATCACATGAGTAATAAAATATGACAAAATGTTTTTATCATTTCAATATGTGTAAAAATGTATATCCTACTATTGCAAAGCTTCCTATTTAATGGTATAATAATAATGGCTGTATTATCAGCTAAAGATATATAAAACAGGAGATACAAATATGAATAATTCAACCTACACAAACCGGATAAACACTGTGATATCCGAAGTGAAAAAAGCGGTTATCGGTAAAGACGCAATAATCATCAAGGTGCTTCTTGCTGTATTATGCAAGGGTCATGTCCTTATTGAAGATATTCCAGGTGTCGGCAAGACTACACTTGCACTCGCCTTTTCAAAGGCTCTTTCTCTTGAACACAACCGTATGCAGTTCACACCGGATGTACTTCCTTCAGATGTTACAGGCTTCTCCGTTTATAATAAGTCCACAGGAAAGTTTGAATTTCGCCCCGGAGTTGCTTTTTGCAATCTTTTCCTTGCAGACGAGATAAACAGAACATCAAGCAAAACCCAGTCAGCCCTGCTTGAGCTTATGGAAGAAAAAAGCATAACTGTCGACGGCAATACATACAAGCTTCCGGAGCCATATACCGTTATCGCTACTCAGAACCCTATCGGTTCAGCAGGAACTCATAATCTTCCCGATTCACAGCTTGACCGTTTCATGATAAAGCTGAGTATGGGCTACCCAGATTTCAAAGGCGAAGTTGATATCTTGAAATCAAAATACAATACAAATCCTCTTGATAATGTGAGAGCTGTTGCAGATTCATCATTTATCCTTGAGCTTCAGGATTATATCTCTAATGTATATGTGGATGACAGGATATACGAATATGTTGTTTCACTTTCGGCAGCCACAAGAAATCACCCTATGATAAAGCTTGGTGTAAGCCCTCGTGGTACTCTCGCACTTATGCAGCTTTCAAAGGGGATCGCTGTCGCTATGGGACGTGACTATGTCATCCCGGAAGATATATCCTACATATGCGGCGATGTTTTTGAGCACAGGATAATGCTAAATTCCAAGGCTAAATTTTCAGAAATGAATGCATCGGATATCATAACAGAAATACTGAAAACAGTTCCTGTCCCCGGAATATCAGAACCAAGAAGGTGAAGATATGCTGCTGACGAAACTTCTGTTTATCGTACTTATCATAGTTAGCTTTTTCTTCTATATTCTGTATCTCGGCGATTTTGCTCTTGTGCTTTTTATCGTTATGCTCGCTGTTCCGGTCATTATGTTTATCATGACTCTGTATGCGAAAAAGCACATAACAGTTGAATTTGCAGTTAAGGATAAGATCGTGTCAAAGGGACAAACATTCCCTGTTCAGCTCGTAGTTACCAATACCTCTATGATCCCTGTAGGAAAAGCTGAGGCACACATCGAGTATTACAACGTTTTCAATAATCAGATCACATCATTTGAGCTGTACCTTCCTATACAGGCAAAAAATTCACAGCGTGTTACATTTCAGCTAAGCTCCATGTACTGTGGTATCATTAAGATCAAAAATTCCGAACTTACATTATTTGATCCGCTGAGAATATTCAAATTCAAAACAGCAAGGAACGTACGCACTGAGGTAGCCGTTACACCTGACAGCCAGGAGATCAGCGGCACTATAAATTATACGGACAGGCTAAATGATGAAAGCGACAATTTCTCAGAACACAAGCCGGGCAACGATCCTTCTGAGGTATTTGATCTCAGGGAATATATCCCCGGTGATAAGCTTAATCGTATCCACTGGAAACTAAGCTCCAAAAAGGATGAATTCATTGTCAAAGAATACAGTCTGCCCATAGATGTTCCATGCGCATTGTTCCTCGATCTTAAATGCTATGAAGACAGCGATTATACCTTAGCTGTATTTGATACCCTCGTTGAGACATTTCTTTCTGTTTCGGAATTTCTCATAGCTAACGAAAGAGCACATAAGGTTATATTCTATAATGCCAAACTCAGAGAATTTGAAGAAAGACAGATCGAAAGCCCGGAAATGCTCGGTGATATGATAAGGGAACTGATCCTTTCGGTAAATGATAACCTTTACTGTGAGTCCCACGAATCATATTTCTCTGATCATCCTGTCAATTCGCTGTCATCCTTTACATTCATAACTTCTGTGACTGATACATCTGTATTTGAATACATAGACAATGAGATCGATTCAGATCTGAAAAACACCATAGTTGTTGTGAAGGATCCTGATGAAGCTGCAAGGATCCAGACAGATCACTCAGATATGAGCATCATACCTGTCCTGATAGGAAGGATATCCGCTTCAATAAAGGAAATAGAAATATAATGAAAAGAAAGAACATACAAAACAGTAACGGCATATCTGTATGCGACAGCATAGTTATGTCCGTAAAAAACAAGCGTCCTAATCTGCGCAAACCTTTTTCTGCCGTAATAGCTGTTATAGGATTCGCATCTGTGATATTATCTTTCCTCGGAATGTTTGATATCCGCTTCGATCACAGCCGCATACTTTTTTCAGCTGCTGCACTTGCACTTTTCTACATCGTAGTGACCGTTATCGAAGGGAAAGCACTATGGCTTTTTGTTACATCGCTTTTCGCCTATATTATTGCTGCTTATAAAAAAACAGCAGAAATAATACTTGGTTTCAAGTTTGTATACAATATTATATACTGCCGTTCATTTCACACTGAGATACTATATTACAAAGATCTGAACCCTTCACTTGAAATAGGCTCCGTCACAACAATGATGTTTTTCTATATCTGGCTGCTGGCTATCATAATATTCTTTTTCACAATATGCAGGCCTAATCCGATACTGCCGCTGCTTGTAAGTTTCCCTGTGATAGAAATAGGTCTTTACAATGGCGTAGAGCTTCCTGTTCTTAGAGGGATGCTGGTCGTTGCTTACTGGCTCGCACTTCTCGGTATGTGTTCTATCGATATAGGTGAATACTCAGGCGGTCAGAGCGGATTTGTAAGAAAGAACAACCTTTTCTTTCCCAAACGCCACATGAAGCTTAAAGTCACAGAAAAATGCGGTGCTCTCATAATGTCCGCTGTAATTATCGTAACTTTTTTATCCACAGGTATCCTTAAACTCATAAACTACAAAAGAAGTGATGAGCTTAACATCAAAAGAAAAAATCTTTCTGAAGCAGCTGAAAATTTTTCAATGGATAATATTGCTGAAAGCTTTGCAGACATTATGAACGCTGTAGGATTTGAATTCAAATATGAAAACCATAAGCTTGGCACAAACGATCATGTAACATATAAAAATGTTACCGATCTTCAGATCCATATCGATTCACGGCCGGACACTGCTCTTTACATTAAAGACTATGCAGGTGCAGATTATCATGATAATCAATGGTTTGACCTTCATGACAGCGCATATGACGATAACAGATATGCAGACTGCGAAACATACGGAATAAACCCACAGGATTTCCCTTACATATTCTCACCTATAGCGATCCCCGGCAAAAGTGAGAGCACGATCTGGATAAAGTCACTGCTGAAAAGCAGGAAAACTTTTACCCCTTACGGTGTCGATAATTTCGGCAGCTTCAAGTATGATAAAGATAAAATGGTAACATCAGCTGACCATGACAAAAAGGAAATGACATATAAATTTATCCCAATGACAGCTGAAATGATAGCACCATCCATAGGCAATACTGAAAGCGGAACATATTCAGCTGAACTCATTTCAGATCAGACAATATCAGAAATGATCAAAGCCTTCTGTAATGATCACAGTCTTTTTACATCAGGCGATCTCTTTACAATTAACCATGAACTTGTTGCTCCGGATGATTTCTTATACTCAAACGGCAAGATACTTCTTACAGAACTTCTGGAAAATAATTACAAGTCTTTCGTTTATGATAATTATCTGAAAGTTCCTGAAACTGACGCTATGAAAGAAGTACACCAGGCTTACTCTGATATCATTGACAGCGCCGATATCAGCACTGCTGAAAGCAGAATGACGGTTCTTCGCTCGATCAGAGACAGGATAACAGCCGATTCAGAGTATTCGCTCCGCCCCGGAAAAACTCCTTCAAACAGAGACTTTGTCAACTATTTTCTGCTTGAGAATCACAAGGGCTATTGTATTCATTATGCCACATCCGGCGTAATGCTTGCAAGAATGGCCGGTATCCCTGCAAGATATGCAACAGGATATGTTGTTGTCGGTGATGATTTCACAAATGAAACGATGAGCGATGACGGTACGTACCATATAGATATCAAAGATAACAGGAGCCATGCATGGGCAGAGGTCTTTATAGACGGATTCGGATGGGTGCCGTTTGAATTCACGGCTGGTTACTCGGATGTAAGCGTAAATCCAGAAGCACCAAAGCCTGTACCCGAAACAACTTCTGCTGCATCATCACAAGAGCATATTACTACCAAAAAAACATCGGGAACTATAACAACCGCTTCACACACTCAAAGAAAATCATCGACAACTCAGGCCGCTCAGAATAACAGAGGTACATATAACAGCAAACCGAAAAAGCACTTCCCTACATTTCTTATCAAGCTTATTGTTTTTATTGCAGCCGCAGTATCAGCTGTCATTCTCAGGAGACAGATAATACTTAGTACACGAAATAAAAAATTCTCAGACGGTGATGCTTCTGACAGAGTTGGTCACATATATTCTTATGCAGAAAAATTGCTGCGTCATATGGATATCGAAAACAAGGAAAACCGATTTATTGAATTTGCAGATCAGGTGGAGGAAAAGTTCGGCGGAACTCTCTTTACATCAGGTGAATTCAAAAACATGACGCAGATAGCTCTGAAGTCACGTTTCGGCAATCATAAGCCAACTGCTGAGGAGATCGGCAAATGCCGTAATACAGCCGATAAGATCGCTTCATCCATGTATGAAAAGAACGATCTCTTAGGTAAGCTTTATATGAAGTTCATCAATGTTCTGATTTAGGAGGTATTATTATGATCGATAATTCAAGCTACATTTTCAAGGGTATCATGCTGACTCTTTGCGGTGCTCTCATTACGTTTTTCCCCGGCGTTATCGCATGGATATTCTATATAATCGGCGCAGTAATCATAGTTGGGAGTGCATTTACATTTTTCGGCTCACTGGGCGAAGGCGAAGGCGGTTCGATGTTTTTCGGCTGTCTTGTCGGCGCTGCTATCGGATTCGGAGTTATGGCGCTGCCACGCTTCGTAACAGTACAGATACCGCTTATTGCCGGTATTGTATTCACTATTGTCGGAGTAATGCGCCTGATCAAAACATATGGCAAAAATTATAACGGCAACAAAGCTGTCAGCACAGCAAGCGGTATACTCCTATTGCTTGCAGGAATTTTCTTCATGCTCAATCCATTCAAGGTAAGCAAGATAGTACGCATAATACTTGGAATCTTTATGATAGGATCAGGTATATTTGACTTTGTTGTTGCTCACTTCATCACAGAAAGGAACAATAATTCTCAGCCTTCTGTAATAGATGTGGATGTTAACTCTGTCAGCGACAGCAGCGATGAATGATATAACATTTACTGAGGTGTTGATATGTCGGATGCAAAGAAAATACTTGAAACTGTTCTGAATGACGAAAAGCTATTAAACAGCAAGGCGTTCCGTGAAAAGGTATATTCCGATATTCCTATATTGCGTACCGCATCTCAGCTTAAACGCCCCGCAACACCGCAGCGTATCAGAGAAATGAAAGCATTCGCCCTGACACCTGAAGCATACTGGCGAACATCAGCCTGGCTTTTCGTACAGCAGGGCGAAATGATGGCAGATTACGATGATGACTATGAATACAGCGATGAATTCGTGCAATACTACCCTACCTACCGTGATCTCACTACCGAACAGCTAAGAGGATATTTCTGCTGGAGAAAATATGCACGAGATGGTATAGTCAGAAAATCACCTCCGGCTTTCCATTTCATTTATGTGTATGAACTTCTCAACGGTATCGGCTCGGAGCACGGAAAAGAGAACTTTGTGCGTATCGACAGCTTCTGTAAGGCATACAGCAGTATCAATGAAAAACTGATGACATACAGAACCAAGTGGCTGACAGACTATGCAATCTGCCATGACCTTGACAATTCCCTGCTTAGCCATACAGAGGATAATATGAATGAAAAAAATATTATCATACTTTCCGACTGGCAGAAATATGACAATGACACACTGTATGATGCTATATGTGCAATGTCATCGTATCGTATCGAACAGTCACGATTTGCACAGGAAAATGCTGACTTATTCAAAGCTGTTCTGTGCCGAAGCTTTGTATTAATGTCTGAGTTATTCAGAACTAATCGTAAAACTCCGTTCTGGACAAAGCTGTTCGGTAAAATCACAGAGACCGGCTACAGACTTTTTGATACCGCAGTTTTTTACCAACGGGCTCCGTTACAAAATCGTGAATACATCGTCAATGATATCCACTCATACATATGCAGGAATGGAAAGTGGTATTGCAGAAAAATACAGTCAAGCCGTCACAGAAGCGTTAAACTCGGTGAATTTGTACGTGCTGCCGATCAGATAATGCGGCAGGAATTCGGATATCAGCACAAACTGACATCAGCAGTTTTTTCAAAGCAGGAACGATCCATTATCAATAGCGCAATAGCAGAATATCAGAAAAAGAAAAAAATAACAGAGACTGTAAATATCAGGATCGACACTTCAAAGCTAAGTGCAATACGCAAGGCAGCTGACGAGACACGTGATAAACTTTTGGTGGATGAAGATCTTATTGAGCAAGATATTGAAACTTCTGAATCCGTTTCCGGGAACGTTCAGAATGATGATACTAATGAAGTCCGCCTTCTTACAGATGCTGAATCTGCATATTTGACTGAACTGATAAAAGGCGGCGACTCTGCTCAGACCGCAAGAAAATATGATATCATGCCATCCGTGCTTGCCGATTCTGTCAATGAAAAACTATTTGATATTTTCAATGATACTGTCATACTGTTCGACGGTGATGAACCTGAGCTTATTGAAGATTACACTGATGAACTAAAAGATATTCTGCATATAAAGGAGATATAAAAATGAAGATACCAAAACGTATAGCTTCGGCGGTGATAAACTCACTCAAAGGCGGCGTTGTGCCGAGAATAGGTCTCCCCTACATTACCGTAGGACGTGAGACTGAAATAGACGCTCTGCTCCATGATGTTGATATCATACAGGACGGCGGAGCTTCATTCCGATTCATCGTAGGCAGATACGGAAGCGGTAAAAGCTTTCTTCTCCAGACAATAAGAAGTCATGTCATGGACCGCAATTTTGTTGTTGCAGATGCAGACCTTTCCCCTGAGCGCAGACTTCAGGGCTCAAAGGGACAGGGACTTGCAACATACAAAGAGCTCATCAGGAATATGTCCACAAAGACACGCCCCGATGGAGGTGCTCTTACACTTATCCTTGACAGATGGATAAGCAGTATACAGACAGAAACTGCCTCTGAAAGCGGACTTTCTCCCGATACTCCCGAATTTGAAAAAGCAGTAGAGAAGAAAATATATGACGTTATCGGCGCTCTCAATGAACTTGTACACGGCTTCGACTTTGCAAGACTGCTTACGCTCTACTACCGCTCCTACATCAATGATGACGAGGAGATGAAGGCTAAAGCTGTCAAGTGGTTCAGAGGTGAATACTCCACCAAGACAGAGGCAAAACAGGAACTTGGTATCAATATTCTCATTTCCGATGATGACTGGTACGAATACATCAAGCTTTTCGCTGTATTCCTCAAAAAAGCAGGATATAACGGACTGATAATCCTTATCGATGAGCTTGTGAATATATATAAAGTTCCCAACAGTATTACCCGTCAGTACAACTACGAGAAAATACTTACCATGTATAATGACACTCTCCAGGGAAAAGCTAAGTATCTGGGTATAATCATGGGCGGCACTCCTCAGTGCATCGAAGATACACGGCGTGGAGTCTACAGCTATGAGGCTCTGCGTTCACGCCTTGCGGAAGGGCGCTTTGGCCGTGAGGGAGTTCATGATATGCTGGCTCCCGTAATAAGACTTACTCCTCTTACCTATGAGGAAATGCTTGTCCTCACAGAGAAGCTTGCTGATATCCACGCTCAGCTTTTCGGATATGAACAGGTCATCAATCAGGAGGATATGATAAAATTCATTCAGCTTGAATTCGGACGTATAGGCTCAGACAGCCATATCACGCCCCGTGATGTGATACGTGACTTCATTGAGCTGCTTGATATCGTTTATCAGAATCCTCAGATAAATATAAGTGAATTCATCGCATCAGATGAGATGTCCCACGCTTCTTCCGCTGACGAATCTGACGTTGACGAAGAATTCGCTGAGTTTGAGCTGTAAGAGGTGAACGATGGACGTTTTTGACAGATATGCGCCTTTTGTTCAGGATTTTATCTACCGCAACAACTGGGAGTCCCTGAGAGCCATACAGGCCGCCGCTGGTGAAGCTATATTCAATACGGACGAGAACGTGCTTCTCTCCGCTTCAACTGCATCAGGCAAGACCGAAGCCGCTTTCTTCCCTATTCTCACACTGTTTTCCGAGGATATGCCGAAGTCTGTGGGAGCTATTTACATCGGTCCGCTGAAAGCGCTCATAAATGATCAGTTCATGCGGCTCAATGAGCTTTGTGAAGAAGCTGATATCCCCGTCTGGCACTGGCACGGTGATGTTTCACAGTCCCACAAAAGCAGGATGCTGAAGCATCCCTCAGGCATATTGCAGATAACTCCTGAATCTCTCGAAGCTATGCTGATGAGGAAACATTCGGCT
>JAFOMV010000046.1 GCA_017418765.1 Ruminococcus sp.
GTTAAGGAGGATCATAGTGAATATCAGAAAAATATCATGCGTGTTCAGTGCGGCTGTTTTATTAGCAAGCGGTACGCTTTTACAGGATATAGGACATGACGCTTGCGCAGCGGCGGATGTAAGTGTAATGGAACCTACCGACAGTACATACGATCTCATCAGAGATTTTGAAGGCTTTACGCCTGAGTGCCGCTGGGATAATTCACAGTGGACTATCGGATATGGTACAAGATGTCCTTTTGAACATAATGAGAATGGTTCATACCCCCATCAGAAAGGCGGACATACTGTAACTGAAGAAGAAGCAAGAGAGCTTTGCAGCAGTATTATGAGTTATTTTGTTGATATGGTAAGGTCAAACTGCGAAGGCTTGTCAATGGAGCAGAATCAGTTTGACGCACTTATAAGTGCTGCTTATAATCACGGGAATGTCAATGCATGTCCGCTTAAGTATTATCTTCAGGGAAAGCTTACAAGGGAAGAGGCCTATGCTCAGTATCTGGAGTGGTATGTTCTTCCCGGAAGTATGTACGAAACAGGTCTCAGAAACCGCAGAAAAAGAGAAGCAGATCTTTTTTTCGGAGGAGAAGTTAAGGCTCAGTGTCTCTGCGATGTATCATATGCAGGGACATATACCACATCGGGGGTAACAACTTATCTTAATATACGATCTGAAAGCTCACACAGTCTGTCAGGCAGTGTTATAGGAAGAATAGAGCCGGGGGAGCTTTTCACCGTTACGAAAGCTGATGGAAAGATCGCACATATACAGTACAGAGAGGTGTCAGGGATAGTAAGCATGGAGTTTATATGTCCTGTATCAAAGTTGGCTTCAAACGGTGAAATAACAGGTGATGTAAACGGAGATTCCATCGTTGATGCACGTGATGCTACGGAAGTCCTCAGCGAATATGCAAGAACGTCGTCAGGCAAAGTGTCTGCTTTTGGCATACAGCAGCGCAGGGCGGCTGATGCAAATAATGATGATGTCATAGACGGACGTGATGCTTCTGCTATTCTTTCGTATTATGCACAACGATCTGTAAACTGACTTAAAGGAGCTGCTATGTTCTATCTAATAAAATCAACTCTGGAAAAAATGGATAATCTTGAACCTAAGAATTCGGATCACAAGTATGTGGCTGTTTTGTCATCAGATGAATGGAGCAAATACTGTGGCAGCTTCGACATGGGGATAGAGCTTGATCTTGACATTTCTGAGATACACGGTACTAAAGCAGAAGTCAACTATGATTCTCTTACGGGTACATTTTCTATTCCTGACCGCAGAGATATATCAGGCAATAACAGTAAATTCGCATTTGCACTGGATGAGAAGGGGATAGTGTTTATTGACGACAGCGGTACTGCTCAGAAACTCATCGAAAACATTATTGCCTCAAAACGATGGACAAATCCTTCACTTGAAAGGTTCATATACGATTTTCTTGAACAGATGATATATTCCGATCAGACCATACTTGAAAGATTTGATTCCGAGCTTGACAGCATTGAAGAAAAGATACTGGCAGGATGCGAGGATGCTGAATTTCTGAAACGCATCAGTGAGATCAGAAGCGATCTTAGAGATATGCGTATTCATTATGAGCAGCTTGAAGATATGGGACAGGAACTTGAAGAAAATGAAAATAACTTCTTTGCTCATGAGAATGTGAGGTACTTTCATCTTTTTACTCAGCGTATCACAAGACTGCATGAGACTACATCATCGCTGAGTGATTATACTACGCAGATAAGGGAGCTATATCAGTCTCAGCTTGATGTAAAGCAGAACAGGATAATGACTATCCTTACTATAGTTACAACAGTTTTCATGCCTCTTACTCTCATTGCAGGCTGGTACGGCATGAATTTCAAGTATATGCCTGAATTGGAGTATAAATTCTCATATCCTATAGTCATAGCGGCAAGTGCTGCGATAGTATTGATAAGTCTGCTTTTTTTCAAGAAAAAGAAGTGGCTGTAACAATAAACTTCACAGAGTTTTTCAGGAGCTGATAAAATGATATATACCGTTACTTTCAATCCGGCCATAGATCATGTAGTTCAGATGGATAGTTTCAGGCAGGGGACTGTTAATCGTTCATGCGGTGAGAAAATGTATTTTGGCGGAAAGGGAATAAATGTGTCCGCTGTACTTGCAGAGCTTGGAGTAAGCTCAAAAGCTCTCGGCTTTACAGCAGGCTTCACAGGTGAAGCCATAGAAAACGGCGTAAGGGCTATGGGCATTGAATCTGATTTTATACGGCTCGCTCATGGAAATTCCCGTATTAATGTAAAAATAAAGGCTGATGCGGAAACTGAGATAAACGGACAGGGACCGGATATCAGTGAAAATGATCTCGAAAAGCTTTTCGGAAAACTGAAGGAGCTTGGAACGGGAGATATACTTGTCCTTGCAGGAAGTGTACCCAAAAGCGTTCCTGATAATGTTTACGAAAGGATACTGGCAATGACAGAGGGGAGCGGCGTAAGGTGTATCGTTGATGCATCGGGCAGCCTTCTCGTAAATGTACTGAAGTACAGACCTTTTCTTATAAAGCCTAATCTTGATGAACTCTGTGATATATTCGGCAAAGATATACGAAGTGATGATGAGGTAAAGGAACACGCACTAAAACTGAGAAAAATGGGTGCTGAAAGTGTTCTTGTGTCGATGGCAGGCGATGGTGCTGTTCTTATCGACGAAAACGGAGTTTTCCATAAATGCGGGGTTTGCAGAGGAATTGTCAGAAATTCAGTAGGTGCAGGTGATTCGATGCTTGCGGGATTTATAGCAGGTTATGCAAAAGGTGATCCTGAATACGCTTTAAAGCTTGGTACTGCCTGCGGAGGAGCAACTGCATTTTCAGACGGACTTGCAAAAAAAGAACTGATATTTGAGCTTCTTGCACAGCTTGAATGATAACAAATACTGACATTTTTGCCTGTTACGGCAGAGTGACGTGAAAACTTCTCCTATATCGTCAGTCAGGAAAAAAATCAAATAAAGAAAAAAATAACCGTTATACCGGCAGTTAAAACAGGTATAACGGTTTTGTGCTGTTTTATTTATCCAGCTTTGCAAGAAGCTTTGGAAGATCGCTGAATTTTTTGAGTTCAGGGACATTCTGCTTGATTTTTCCGAATCCGTAAGCGGCATGGATGAAGTCTGTGCCTGCTTTAACAGCTGCATCATAGTCAGCTTGGATATCGCCGATGTAGTATGCTTTATCAAGTGCATTGCGCTCGGCTACGAGAGCGATATTATCTCCCTTTTGTTTAAGGTTGTTTCCAAAACATTCGATATCGTCAAAATACTCGCTGAAACCGTAGTGTTCAAGAAAAGCTTCGATATATCCGCTCTGACAGTTACTTACTATATAAAGGCGGTAATTCTTTTTCAGCTCGGCAAGAGTTTTTTCAAGCTCAGGATAGAGGATGCCGCCGTTATTCCGCAGATAGTCATTTTCGTTGTTTCCGCAGCTTTCAAGAAGCTCCATACGTTCCTTTTTAGGCATGCCGCTGAAGATTATATCTGCTAATTGATCCATAGGCATACCCATAACGCTCATTATATCCTGCTGTGTTATCTCAGGTCTGCTGTATCCCAGTTCTTTTACTGTTTTGTTCCATGATGCGGCAACATTGGCAGATGAATCCCAAAGAGTGCCGTCCATATCAAATATCAGACCTTTTTTCATTTGTTTTCCTCCATCATATCATATATTTCGTCAAGCTGTGATCTGTCATGAACTATGTCATCAAGGATAGTTATTCTTCCCGGTCTTACAGTGCGTGCCTTTTTCCACATATCCTCGAACATATCCTTAGTTATCTCATATGAAGACGGAGAGATGTCCAGACCGTAGGTATGGAAAAAGTTTATAAGTCCATCAGGCGACTGTCCCTGGAATATGCAGGCAGGGATGCTTCCGAGCGCTACGGCGATACCGTGTGAGATCTTCACATCGGGATAGTATTCCTCGATAGCATGGGCAAAGAGATGTTCACTGCCGCTGCATGGCCGTGATGAACCTGCTATTTCCATTGCAAGGCCGCCCATGACGAGGGCACGTGAAAGAATTCTTATAAATACACGGCTCGTCATATCTTTTTCATCGCAGTGATATACCGAATCATAGCTCATTCTGCTAAGTGCATAGGCAAAGTCATCTACAGGGGAAGATGTTCTTGAGGCAGAGAGCTTCCAGTCAAAAAGTGCAGTATGCTTGGCAATGGTGTCTCCAAGACCTGAAAGAGTCTGTCCTTTGGGAGCGTTGATTATCATGTTTGTATCTACTATAATTGCTGTTGGTATCTTGCAGTCGAGAGTCATTCTTGCTTTGCCGTATGTTTCAAGAACTGCAAAAGGCGAGGCGAGTGAATCATTGCTCAGGGATGTAGGCATACAGATATAGACAGCCTTGCTGATGTGGGCAGCGTATTTTGCTGTATCAAGAACCCTGCCGCCGCCTATGCCTATGATGACCTTGATTTCCTCAGTGCATACTTTCTTGGCTATGGCAACAGCTTCATCGAAGCTTGCATTGTTCATGGCATATATTTCAGCACCGCCGAAATCATTGCTTATATCTGTTATTTTTTCCTTATAGATCCCTATGAGGAATTCTTCGGATATAATGATAGTTTTCTTTCCGATTATCTCAGGGATGTATCGTTTGATTATCTCGTCTGAGTGAAAAAAAGCATCTTCCTCAACAGCGAGACATATCGGCAGGTTAAAACGTGTATGCTGGTTCATAAAATCACCTACTATAATAATATTTGGTCGTATAAATCCATGACAAGCCAGCCATGGTTTACACGCACTTGTTACTTAAGCTATAATGAAAGCAGTGATTGGACTAACGTACATCACCTGGGGACAACACGCCCGTACATGAGA
>JAFOMV010000004.1 GCA_017418765.1 Ruminococcus sp.
TCACAATCGGTACAGCCTTCAGCATATCTTCTGCTTCCTTCCTGTACTGTTCGATGTCCTTTCCTTTACTGCTGATAAATCTGAATACCAGAAATATCACTATTGCTGTGATCGCCCTTCCTGCAAAGAATAATGTCACAGGATTCAGCAGAAGCGCTATGGTAAGGAATACCTGTCCTATGCTCTCGATTATAGTGAGACCTGCTCCTGCAAGTCCTTCACCTGTTCTGTCGGCAGGCTCTGCTGCAAGATAGACCACCGCTACAAATATGCCGTATATCAGCAGAAATTTCGCACCGTTCCTGCATTTCTGCCTTATCCATTCATATGTATTCATGAGCTCACCGCCTTACATATACTGCTGACTGTCGCCTGATTTTTTGTCGTACACCTTATTTGCTATCGCAACGCCTGCCACAAAGAGAAAGGCTATCAGCGAAGGCGGAAATATGAAAACTGTCAGAAACGGGAGAACGAGCAATGCGAATATCATCAGGAAATCTATTACGAAAAAGCCTGTAAATCCGTTAAAAACGCATACGTCAAAGTAGGCGCCCATTACTATTATATAAATTACAAGAAGGATCCTTATCACTTTAGCTGCCTTGCTGCACTTGATAAGCCATTCGGGTCTGTTTTTCATACTCTCATCTCCTTTGACTGTATTTTAACACATATTCTATTAAATAGTAAGATGTATAGTGTCACTATCACAGTGACATATGTCACTTCTTATTTTTCGTTATTGTGCTGTATCATTGCTTCTTCGTACGGCGATTACTTGTGCAGATATACAAAGTCAAAAATTATTTTTTCAATATTCAATGGGTTTGCATTGAAAAAGGCCTCTTTTCGGACCTCTTATGAACGGACACTTCACCGTTCAGAGTTCAGAAAGGAGGTCATTTTTTATGCCCGATAAATCACTTAAATCAAAACGTGACGCTTTCTGCTGCTGGTATGTTATTCTCGGCAATGCCTTTGAAGCCGCCGAAAGAGCGGGATTCCCGAAAGAGACTGCCGTCAGCGACGCAGTGAAATGTCTGCGCTCTCAGGAATGCAGGAAGAATATCGCCTCGCTCCGTGAGCTTCTCTCAGACAGCGGAAACGTTGCGGCAGGTCTGAAGCGTCTTGCTTTCGGAAGCTGCACCGATGCGGTCTACCTCGTCTTTGCAGACGAACTTCCTCCCCCGTCAATTATCGAGGGACTTGATCTTTTCAACGTCTCCGAGATAAAACGTGTGAAAGGCGGAGGCGTTGAGGTCAAGCTTTTCGACAGGCTCAAGGCGCTGGAAAAGCTGTTTGAACTGGAGAATTCCTTCACCGACCGTGACAAGGCCGCCGACCTTATAACGGCTCTGACAGCAAGCGCAGAGGAGAGTGACAGCATTGAGGATAAGTAAACTTTCGGCAAAGCAGAAGCTTACCATGAACTGGTGGGGCGACCCGAAATACAGCGGTTACGATGCTGTTATATGCGACGGCGCTGTAAGAAGCGGCAAGACCTTGTCCATGTCGCTGGGATTCGTACTCTGGGCTTCGGCAAGCTTTGACGGCGGAGCATTCGCCATCTGCGGCAAAACAGTCACATCCCTCCGCAGAAACGTGACAACTCCCCTGCTTCCCATGCTCAGGGACTACGGCTTCACCTGCATCGAAAAGGTGAGCAGAAGCTACATCGACCTTACCTTTCTCGGACACACCAACCGTTTCTACCTTTTCGGAGGCAGAGACGAGGGCTCGGCGGCGCTGATACAGGGCATGACTCTCTCGGGAGTTTTCCTCGATGAAGCCGCACTTATGCCACGCTCATTCGTTGAACAGGCTCTGGCACGATGCTCGGTCAGCGGCTCGAAAATGTGGTTCAACTGCAACCCCGACAATCCCGCTCACTGGTTCTACACCGAGTGGATAAAGAAGGCTGAGGAGAAACACGCTCTCTACATCCATTTCACTATGGACGACAACCCTTCACTGTCGGATGCACTGAAACAGCGTTACAGGAGGCTTTACTCAGGAGCATTCTATGACCGATTCGTGCTTGGAAAATGGACTGCTTCACAGGGCGTGGTATATCCCATGTTCAGCGAAAAAAAGCACGTATACAGCGGAGATGTGGAATGTGAGAGATTCGTCATCTCCTGCGATTACGGCACCGTCAACCCGAGTTCCTTCGGCTTATGGGGACTCAGCGGCGGAGTATGGTACAGGCTCAGCGAGTACTACTACGCATCAAAGAGAGAAGGAGTTTCACGTACGGATGAAGAGCATTACACCGCTCTGGAAAGGCTTGCAGGCGGCAGGGAGATAAGCAGGGTCATTGTCGATCCCTCCGCTGCAAGCTTCATCGAGTGTATCCGCAGACACAGAAGATTCAGAGTGGTAAAGGCTGACAACGACGTTATCACGGGAATAAGGAACGTGAGCACTGCCCTCAGCGAAAACAGGCTGAGATTCCATGAGTCATGCAGGGACATCATTCGTGAGTTCCATCTTTACAGCTGGAACGAAAAAACAGGCACGGACGCTCCCATAAAGGAAAACGACCATGCCATGGACGATATGCGCTACTTTGTGGCGGATATGCTGAAAAATGACGGAGACGGCGGATTCTTCGCTCTCTCCGTATCAAGATGAAA
>JAFOMV010000005.1 GCA_017418765.1 Ruminococcus sp.
AGGTCACTTCCGTCTACAGCCTGAAAATGACACAATGGAACCGATAATCCTTGATGAAGTTGAAGTTCTCGGCAAGGTCATCGGTCTGAAACGCTACTATTGAGTGATCGGTTGTCAGAAAGCAGGAATCAGAAAGTAGAAATCAGAAAGTAGAAAGTAGAAATCAGAATGCAGAAAGCAGAAAGCAGAAAATAAAATATGTTAATTTTAAAAAGTACTTCCATTATCATTAATTTTGTAGTATAATGTAGTGTGGTGTTTAATGTGAATCCGTTCATGGATTCTGCACAGAAAGGAAAATGCAAATGCTTAATGAAGTTAAAGTTATAATTTGCGGAAAGGAGTATAAGATAAAGACAGCTTCATCGCCGAATTATGTATACGCTCTCGCAAGAGCTCTCGAAGCAAGAATAAATGATATCACAAATTCAGGCGGCGGCTTCTCACCTTATACCGCTTCTATAATGGTTGCCCTCAGTCTTCTTGATGACGTAAACCAGGCTAACCAGCGCCTTGATAATATCCGTAACCAGTCCAAGGAATATGTGGACGAGGCAGGCAGAGTTCGCATCGAACGTGACGCTGCTCAGAAGGAAATAGAGGTGCTCAAATCAAAGATAGTCCAGCTTGAGAATATGGTCAAGCTCAAACAGCTCAAGGACAGCATATAATGAGTCTCCCCGAAGTCCTCGCTCCTGCAGGAAGTCCCGAGACTCTCTCTGCCGCCCTCCGCTCAGGCGCTGACGCTGTATATGTGGGCGGAAAGAACTTCTCAGCCCGAAGCAGTGCCTCAAACTTCTCGGATGAGGAACTGGCAGATGCCGCAAAGCTCTGCCATAAATACGGCGCTAAACTTGACCTTGCTGTCAATACTGTTATTTCCGACAGCGAAGCCGCTCACTTCTGCGAATATATAAAGTATGCCGCTTCTGTCGGCGTGGACGCTTTCATCGTTCAGGACTGGGGATGTGCGGAGATCATCCGCCGTGCCGTTCCCGACGCAGTTATTCACGCTTCCACACAAATGTCGGTGCATACTGCCGCAGGTGCTGAACTTCTCTCGGAACTGGGCTATGCAAGAGTAGTCCCTGCCCGTGAATGTCATAGGGATGTCCTCGCTGAAATATGCAGCAAGGATATCGAAACGGAGGTATTCGTTCACGGCGCACTGTGTATGTCAGTGTCGGGACAATGCTATATGTCGGCAATTATGGGCTCTCGCTCTGCTAACAGAGGCCGCTGCGGACAGGCCTGCCGTCTGCCCTATTCAGCAGTGAAGCGCAAGGAAAGCTGTGCACTCTCACTGAAAGATCTGTCGCTCATTCCGAATGCAGAAAAACTTACGGAGATGGGAGTTGATTCCCTCAAGATAGAGGGCAGGATGAAGCGCCCCGAATATACGGCTTCGGCTGTTCATGAACTGAGAAAAGCCCTTGACGGACAAGCCCCCGATATGACATTTCTGAAAGGCGTATTCTCACGAGGAGGCTTCACAGACGGCTACTTCACAGGCAAACGGACAGCTATGTTCGGTGTACGTGAAAAAGAGGACGTAGTAGCAGCTCAGGAACTCATACCTAAAATACACGAGTATTACCGCTTTGAGCGAAAGGTCTGTCCCATAGATATCCACGCAGTCATGAAAGAGGGCAAGCCCCTTACCGTCAGTGGAAAATGCATGAACATATCAGTTCAGGTCACAGGCATTATCCCCGATAAGGCGCAGAATCGCCCTACTGACCGTGACGCTCTGGAAAAACAGTTCTCCAAGCTGGGGGATACTATTTTCACTATGGGCAGCTTCACAGCCGATGCGGATGACGGACTTTTCGTCCCTGCCGGCAAGCTGAACGAGCTGAGGCGTGAGCTTTGCGAAAAGCTGACAGATGCCGTAACAAAGCTGAATACTCCCATTTATCATCCGACAGGCTATGCTCCGTCTATCCCCGAAGCAAGGGTACAGAGATGTGCGGAAAAGCTCCCAGTGAGAACTTACTGCCGCACCGCAGAACAGGCTGAAACTGCTCTGCCGTTCTCGGAGTATATAATAGCTGACTATAAGCTGTGGGATAAGGATATCCCCGATATCCCTGCGGAGAAGGTCATACTCTCCCCTCCCCGTTTCATCACTGACGAAAAAGCACTGACTGCAAGGCTGACAGAACTTATGGCTCATGGTTTTGAGAGACTCTACTGCCATACTCCCGACAGCATAGCTATAGGCAGAAAGCTGGGCATGAAGCTTCACGGAAGCTTTACCCTGAATGTTTACAACTCTTACAGCGCCGAATACCTCTGCGGACTCGGACTTGAGGACTGTGTTTTCTCCTTTGAAGCCACACTTGAACAGCTTGCAAAGGTACGCACCCATCTTCCCCTCGGTGCAGTGATATACGGCAGACTTCCCCTTATGCTGACGAGAAACTGTCCCATTCAGAAAGAAAAAGGCGGCTGTGAGGGATGCACACACACCCTCACCGACAGAACAGGCAGACAGCTCCCTGTTGTATGCAGTAAGGACAGCAAGGAGATACTCAATACTGACATTCTCTATATGCAGGACAGGCTGGACGAAATAAAGAATATTTCCTGCGGACTGGTCATCCTCCACGATGAGGATGCTCAGCAGACACTGGATGCTCTCTCAGGCATAAAGCCACAAGGAAACATCACACGTGGTCTGTACTATCGTGGGATACTTTGAATCAATGCGTAATTCGTAATGCCTGATGTGCGATCATATATTTTGATATGTCAGCGAAGCTGACACGATTAATTACGAATTATGCATTACGAATTACGAATTGAAAAAGAGGTAACTATGAAGCTGACTTTCAAAAAACTAAAGGATAACGCCATTATCCCGTCAAGGGCTACCTCCGCAAGCGCAGGACTGGACATCTCCGCCTGTCTGGACGAATCTGTTACCCTTGAGCCCGGCGATATAAAAATGATACCCGCAGGCATTACTGCCGAGCCGGACTGCGATGATGTGGCTCTGCTGATATATCCACGTTCGGGACTATCCACAAAATTCGGCGTTACCCTTGCAAACTGCGTAGGCGTTGTGGACAGTGACTACAGAGGAGAATGGTTCATCCCCCTCATCAACAACGGCAAGGCTCCGTTCACAGTGGAGCACGGTATGCGTATAGCTCAGCTCATACCAACAAAGGTACTATTTCCCGATATCGAAGTAAGCGATACGCTCTCAGAAACAGAACGAGGAAAAGGCGGCTTCGGTTCATCGGGCATCGGATAAACATCAATACACGCCGACATTTCGGCAGATCGGAGACTAATTATGAAAAAATCATGGTATATGTTTTTACTTATCGTATGTGCACTTGTACTCGGCGGTATACTTGCCGATCACGCTTCCGGCTCATGGTCATGGCTGGGTGAAGGCGGCGGCTTCAAGATAGATCCTGCCACATTCTCCATAACCAATGTAATATCTGTCACCTTCGGCTTCAATTTCTACATAAGCGTAGCTCAGGTCATAATGCTTATCACAGCCTTTGTTGTTTATTCCAAAACATCAGGCAAGATCTGCGGATGATCCCATACTATAACGATTCAAGGAGATAATATGTTTACAAAAGACATAGGTATAGACTTAGGTACTGCCAATACCCTTGTATACATGAGGGGAAAAGGCATAATCATAAGAGAACCCTCGGTAGTTGCTGTTAATACAAGGACTGACAAAGCCCGATATGTAGGTAAAGAGGCTAAGGAAGTCATTGGCCGTACCCCGGGCTCTATCGTTGCCGTAAGACCTCTTAAAGACGGTGTTATCGCTGATTTCGATATTGCCACGACCATGCTTCAGGAATTTATCCGCAAGGCGCTGAAGGGTACCATCTTCAACAAGGCAAACGTTATCATATGCATCCCGTCAGGCGTTACTGCCGTTGAAAGACGTGCTGTACGTGAATCATGCAAGAAAGCAGGTGCAAGCAACGTCCTCATCATCGAGGAGCCAATGGCTGCTGCCATCGGTGCCGGACTGCCTACAAATTCCCCTGTGGGAAGCATGATAGTAGATATCGGCGGCGGAACCAGCGAAGTTGCTGTTATCGCTCTGGGCGGCATAGTTGCGGCACGCTCTATAAGATGTGCAGGCGATGAATTCGATGCCGCTATC
>JAFOMV010000047.1 GCA_017418765.1 Ruminococcus sp.
AATTATAAGTTCTCAACGCTGAACAAGGCATATATGGCATGCGGACACAATTCAGTTCTACGTGACGATGACGGTCAGTGGTATCTTCTCTATCATGCACGTTTTGATGACGGAAGCGAGTACCATGAGGTGAGAGTACACAAGATGTATTTCAACGAGGAAGGCTGGCCTGTTGTTGCGCCTTTCGAGAACAGCGGAGATGTAATGAGCGAAAGCGGCTATAATGAAGCTGATATCGTTGGCGACTACGAATATATCAATCACGGCAATTCCACAGACGGTAAAATTATCGGCTACAAGAAGATAAAGCTCAATGCTGACGGTACCATATCAGGCGATGTAAAGGGTACGTGGTCACAGGATGCGGCAAGCTCTGCGGCTGTTATCAATATCGGCGGTCAGAAGTACAGCGGTTATTTCATGGCGGCTGAAAACGAAAAAGGTACCAAGGTCATGTCGTTTACCGCTGTGGGCAGCAACAATCAGACTATCTGGGGCGCTCAGAATAAGGCTTTCACAGGTACTGACCGCAAGGGCGGCACTGTCGATCATACCAACAGCAAGGATGTTCTCACATATGCTCCCGATACTATCGGTGACATCAGCTCTGACATAAAAATAAGCGGCACAGAGCTTCTCAGCGGCGTTCCTTACTTCATCACAAACGTTAACAGCGGCCTTTCACTTGATCTTCCCGACGGCAAGCTTGATAACGGCACAAACATTCAGCAGTGGGACTTCAACAAGCTTTGGGCTCAGCAGTGGCGCATCATTTCAGTGGACAAAGAATGGTGCAGGATAGTCTCTATGGGCGACGAGAGCAAGTGCATCGCTGTTGCTAAGGATACCGCTGATGACGGAACAAATGTGGAGTTACAGACCTACACAGGCACTGACAATCAGCTGTTTAAAATAGTAAAGAGTGGCTCATCCTACGGGATTGTTTCCAAGTGCTCAGGCGGAAAGGGCGCTCTGGACGTGTTTGAGTGGTCCAAGGAAAACGGCGGCAACGTTAACCAGTTCGCCTATAAAGAGTATGAATGTCAGCTGTGGAATATCACCCCGGTTTACCCGAAAGTCAACGCTGGTACTTACACGATAAAAAACGTGAACAGCGGCCTTTATGTGGGCATGAATGCAGGCGGAAGCCTTATTCAGTCGGCTGAGGCTGTTGCGTGGGATATCGATGACAAATCACGATTTACTCTCCCCACAAGCGATTCCCAGCCAACTTACATTGCAGTTGATAACGGCTCCAACGGCGGGGACGTTGCCTATAAGGGCGTAAACAACGCAGATTCGGCAAATATGAAAATGATATGCAACAAGGACGGTTCCTACTCCATTCTGACAGCAGCATCAGACTATAAGTCCTGCTGGGCTGTTTTGGGTAACAGCACAAACGTTGGCGCAAATATCGGTCAATGGGAGTATCAGGGAGATGACGGTCAGAAGTTTGTGTTTGAGCCGGCAGTAAGGACTGAGATACCGGAAACTACCACCACAACGACTACTTCCACAACAACAACAATAACAACAACTACTACATCTGTGACATCCACAGCTTCCGTGACTTACGGATCACAGCCTGAAGTAAAGGGTATCGCAGGCGATGTTAACTGCGACGGAAGGGTAGACCTTTCGGATGCAGTGCTTATAATGCAGTCTTTGTCAAATCCAGCAAAATACGGTACATCAGGCAGTGACAGGACACACATAACCGAAAAGGGAAAAGCTAATGGAGATGTTACAGGTGCAGGCAATGGCATAACTAACATGGATGCGCTTGAGATACAAAAGTATATGCTCGGTCTGGTCGATTCCCTTGAGATAGGCGGATGATAACCGATACTGACATTACTAATGAAGAAGCATAGAAAACGATAGCTGCAAAAATTGCCCCTGACAGGGAATAGTACAGGTGATATCCTGTACAGCCTGTCAGGGGCATTATTTTTAGGAAACGCCGTACAAAGCGGATCTGATGGTTTCTGCGGTCTCCGGCGGAATAGATATTGAGGGACATATCAGCACGCTCTTTGTTCGGTGCTGCATGAATATGATATTATTTGAACCTGCGTTTATCGGGGGACCACTGTATAAAATCACGGAGCTCCAGCGGCATTGCATAGTAATAACCTTGAAAACTCTGTATATTATAGTTCTGGAGTATATCTCTCATACCGGGAGTTTCGATTCCCTCAACACAGACTTTTGCACCGAAAGTCGAAGCAACACTTACGCATGATCTTATAAGTTCACGTTCCTTTTCGTCCTTTTCTATCATTTTGACAAAGCTTCTGTCTATCTTGATAGTGTCAAAAGGAAGATTTTTGACTGTACTGATGGATGAAAAGCCGGTACCGAAATCATCGAGAGCGATCTGTATGCCTTTGCCTCTTAGATTGGTTATTACATTTTTCAGCAGATACATATCCAGCAGACGACATCTTTCTGTTATTTCAAGGCAGAGATGATCAGGCGAGAAACCTTCCTCTTTGAGTGTTCTTAGTACCATATCAACAAAATCAGGCTTTTCAAGCTGAGTATATGAAAGGTTTACATTGATAACAAAATCAGGATGTTCCTCCATAATTATCTTAGCACCGTTTATGGCAGTCCTGAGTATCCATTGTCCCAGTTCACAGAAAAGGGGATCCTTTTCAAGTATCGGGATGAAATGGTCCGGAGGCACGATACCGTATTCTTCGCTGCGCCATCTGAGAAGTGCTTCTGCGCCAATAAGTTTTTCCTTTGCGGCATCAACAACAGGCTGATACATCAGATAAAAACCCTTGTAGTTCTGCATAATTGAAGCCCTTATTGCGTGCAGTTTTTCAAGGCGCTGTTTATTGCCGGAATTTATATCATTGAAGAATTCAACCATTTCGCCCTGTCTTCTTATCTTTGATTCTCCGTAAGCATAATTCAGACAGGCGTATATAGTCTGATAGTCTATGTCGAAATTATCTATGTTGAGAAGACCTGCATTAGTATCAAGGATAACGAACTTGTTATCCAGTGATATGCCTTTGCGGAAATAGTTCCGCATTTTTTCGTATTTTTCACGTATTTCCTCAGGGGTCCTTGTTTTGCTTATGACAGCGAATTTAGTGCCGTCAAGCCGATATACGTTTCCTGCATTTCCGACATTTTCAAAGAGGTATCTTCCGAATCTCTGGAGTATCTCATTACCGGAATGATAACCATAGACTTCGTTTATCTCTGAGAATTTGTTTATCGCCACCATATAAACACACATAGGCGAGTGCCTTGACATAGCTGTCTGAAGATCCTCGAAGAAGCCGTACTGATTTCTCAGGCCCGTAAGCGGATCAAGGTGCTCCTGTATGCTGTGATTCCTTATAGCTCCGCAGAAATAAACAGGTTTATTGTCGATATCACGCAGCACTATTCCACGGCAGGTACATACATCGTATTCGCCGTTAAGCTTTTTTGCACGATACTGCATATCATGGCTTGAAGAATTAGCTGAGAAGATATCGGAAATTCCCTTATGATAAGTATCTCTGTCATCGGGATGGATGGATTCTTCCCATATATCTCCTGCGCCGTACATATATTCCGAAGGCAGGCCATAGGTGTCTACCGCAGTTTTTGACCATTTGGAAAAGTCATAGCGCATATCGCAGATGTATATATATGCTCCCTCTGAGACAATTGAGAAAGCATCGAAAAGAGTATCGAGAAGCTTTTTATGTTCAGCGGTTATAGGCTTACCTACCTTGCTTTCGGATACTTTTCCCGATTTAAGGAAGGTCTTGTCTTCTCCCATGAGCACCTCGGCACGTTCGATCACATCTGATACCTTTTCATCCTCAGATGGCGTATATACCGATAAGCCCGATGCGAGTACAGGTCCGCCCTCTCTTGAGAGGTTCAGCCTGACCTGTTCCTGTAAACGTGAGATAAGTGAATCCTTATGCAGAAAATCGCCGTTGCCGAGGAATACTATAAATCTGCCTCCGTATGTGCGGAAAACGGGACTGTGCTTGAATACATTGCAGATAAGCCTTCCGGCAGAGCGTATGTAATCATCACCCTTATCTCTGCCTAAAGTATCATTTATTATTTTCAGGCTGATGATATCGCATACAACAAATGCAAAGGGAAGATAATCACTGCCTGAATCTATGCGTTTCTGGAGTGTTTCTTCGAGTTCGTGGAATGCGAAAAGGTTCTTAGCGCCTGTAAGTGTATCACGTCTTGCTGACTCATTTTCGTGAACAGCAGCCTGATCCTGTTCTTTTTCTTTTCTTATTTCATGGTCTATATTTTCAACACCGATGATATAGTTTTCCATATCACTTGCCCATGTGGCAGTCAGTCGGGTGAACTGAGGTTTTCCGTTTATGAGCATACGGTATATTATGCTGAACTGTTTTTTATTATCAAGGGCTTTATTCAGATAATCTCTGCTCAGGACAGCTTTAAATTTTTCCTGATCTTTGCAGTAGATAATGTCGTCACTTCTTTTTATGGCATCATTGAAAAAATCCGAGCCTGATTCCGGGGTAACATATTCTCCGTATATCATATTTGAAGTGAATTCTATATAGTTACCGCTTTTTTCATTGACATAGTATATCATGTCATAATTTGAGGCAAGGCTTTCTGCTATGCTGCGGTATATTGCGGATTTTCTCTGATTTTCCCTATACTCCTGCTGAGCCCTTATCTCATCGCCGATATCTTCGATACAGACTATGGCGTGTTCCTTATCCCTTGCCCACATCTGAGAGCAGCGTATATGCATGATATCACCATTCATAATGAGTCTGTACTCACGCTGAAAGGTGTTGCTGCTGTTCATATTTTTTATCATATTCTCTTTTTTGAAGAATTTTATTACTTGTGCGGCGTCATCATGATGAACGTATTTCATGATATTTTTTTCTGTTTCCTCAAAGAAATCATCACCTGAAGTCGGAACGTTCAGCTTTTTATACACATCATTTGATGAGTATTCAAAGAATCTGTCGGTATGCATATCGACATAGTAAAGGGTATCATAGTGCTCAGCAAGACTTGTGGCTATATGGCTGTATATTTCTCTTTCAGTCTCGGCTTTAGCAGCTTTTCTTTCTCTCTTTACTTCTTCATCGACGTTGATGATGCCGAGAATGAAGTGACTGTCATCGCCGTTTGGTTTTTTTATAAGCTTCAAAGCGTGATAAACAGGCTTTCCGTCAGACATGATACGGTATGTTATCTCTTTCATTCTGCCGTTTTTTATCTGATCTTCCAGTTTATCCTTATTCAGACAATCAGTGAAGATATGTTTGTCCTCATCGCAAATATTTTTTTCTGCTTCAGCTGCAAGATCAGCATATATGTCGGACCCTTTGTTTTCGATAAAGACTGAATCATTATTTGCGGCGGAGTAACTGATATATTCATTTGTAATAGCATTGACGTAGTAAATGCTGTCATAATCTGCAAGGAGAGCCTCTGCTATCCCTTTCAGCATATTATCTTTATTCAGCATAGAGAATCCTCCATTTCACAACGACCGATAGAAACGGTCTGCCCACCCATATAGCTTAGATAACTATAATCATAGATATTATACAATAGTGTTGATACAAAATCAATATATATTTTGTTAATTTTTGGCGAATTTTGTAAAAAACATTGTAGCTATTGTTAGTTTAATGTCGGGGAGCATTTTATGCCGTCATGTGAAATAAAGAGAAAACAGCGCAAAACAGAGGGTTCAATTAATTTTGCAGTAATTATAGACATCGGGTAAACGGTCAAGAGTTACCACATAGCTGTTATTGTAAACACGGTCTATGTAAGATGGCGGATTTGTGCTGTCACTGTCTATGAAATTGGTGTGCCACGTCATGAACCATAACCAGCCGGCACCATCAGTTTTAATATTATCCGGGTCAGGGAGAGTTCCGTTTTCATGCAGACAAACCGGTTTTTCCGATAATGCCGCTGTTTTGCGGAACATATCTGCCAGCGAACCCCTGTGTCCGACATACGTATCTGCACCTACGACATCAACATATTCATCTCCGGGATACCATCCGCTGTTTACATCACCGCAGTATCCAAGACACCAGATGAGGTTGTTGAGGTGATGGTGATGAGTATAGCGTTCGTGCATCAGCCTCCACAGTCTTATGAAGTTATCGGCACCGCCTTTGCCCCACCAGAACCATTTACCGTCAAATTCATGGAATGGCCTCCAGATAACGGGAATATCTGCATCACGGAGCCTTGACAGAGCTTCTGCACCTCTGTCCATTCCGGTTATGAGGTTATCATATTCGTCAGTACCGACGGTGAGTGCTTTTTTCCAGTCAAGGGTGCTGCTTATACAATGAGAGTGATTACCGCTGAAATCGTATCCGCAATGCCAGCATATAGTAACTATTCCGCCTTTTTTATACCATTCGGCTGCACGCCTCACACAGCCGTCAAAGTCATCATCCATAAAGTCGAGCCCTCGTATAGCAGGCAGTCTGCCGCTGACTTTTTTTATTATATCGAATTCATAATCCTCACTGTCCATCCAAGTTGATTCCTGCTGACCTGAAATAATAAAGTGTCCGTAGGTATCGCAGAGATATGAATACAGAGAGGCTGTTTTTTCGGAAGCTTCGGGATTTGAAAGCACGGCGCTTTTTATCGGCATATAAACTCCTCCATTAAGTTTTTCTAAAGAGATTATAACATACGCCCAATATAATATCAAGACAGAAATATGGTTTTATTTTATAACTTATTAACTTTTAGTTAGTTATTGGGGCGCAGCATGAATGTTTTGATTATACATCATTTACAAATAATGGCTCACTATTTTAGATGTTCACAATATACAAAAAATATTGTATTTCAGTATATAATATGCTATAATTGTTTTATCATGTAATATTACTGTCTCGAAATTTATAAATAAATATTACAATAATATCCGGGACGGTGATAAGGAATATCAAAAAATACAGAGAGGGGTATTTTTTATGAGGTTTTTTGAACGTATGGGAGGACTTGCTTCTGCATTGCTCCTCGTTTCGTCCATGCACTGTACAACGGCTATTGTATCGGCGAAACAAGCAACAGAGGGCCTATGCATAAATGAGGTCTGTACACAGAATAAGGAGTGTTTTACCGACAGTCTTGGCAGAGCTTCTGATTGGATAGAGCTTTTTAATGGCAGCAGCAATGAT
>JAFOMV010000048.1 GCA_017418765.1 Ruminococcus sp.
GCCGTCAACGATGATGGTGTTTTCCTTCTGAATAACTACCTGCTTAGCCTGACCGAGCTGTGAAAGCTGAGTCTCGCTGAGTTCAAGACCAAGTTCAGATGAGATGACCTCACCGCCTGTGAGAACTGCGATATCCTTCAGCATTTCCTTACGTCTGTCGCCGAAGCCAGGAGCCTTGACACCTACGCATACGAATGTGCCTCTGAGCTTGTTGAGAACGAGAGTTGTAAGAGCTTCGCCTTCGATGTCCTCAGCAATGATAACGAGCTTCTTGCCCATCTTTACGATCTGCTCGAGAAGCGGGAGGATTTCCTGGATAGATGAGATCTTCTTGTCTGTGATAAGAACGAAAGCGTCGTCGTAAACAGCTTCCATCTTGTCAGCGTCTGTGACCATGTAAGGTGAGATGTAGCCTCTGTCGAACTGCATACCCTCAACTACTTCGCTGTAAGTCTCAGCAGTCTTGCTTTCTTCGATAGTGATAACACCGTCAGAAGTTACCTTTTCCATTGCCTCAGCGATGAGCTTACCAACGTTCTCGTCAGCAGAAGAAACAGTGCCGACTCTTGCGATATCCTCGCTGCCCTGAACTGCCTTTGAGTTGTCAACGATAGCCTTTACAGCAGTATCAACAGCCTTTGCGATACCCTTCTTGAGAACCATCGGGTTAGCGCCTGCTGCGATATTCTTCATACCCTCACGAACGATAGTCTGTGCGAGGAGGGTAGCAGTTGTTGTACCGTCGCCGGCAGCGTCGTTAGTCTTAGTAGCAACTTCCTTAACGAGCTGAGCGCCCATGTTCTCGAAAGCGTCTTCAAGTTCGATATCCTTAGCGATAGTAACACCGTCATTAGTGATAAGCGGAGCGCCGAACTTCTTGTCGAGGACAACGTTTCTGCCCTTAGGACCCATTGTTATTCTGACTGTATCAGCAAGCTTGTCGATACCTGCCTGAAGTGCTTTTCTTGCGTCTTCGCCGTACTTTATATCCTTAGCCATGATAATTTACTCCTTTAAATTTAATCTTTACTGAGCTATCAGCCTTTAGCCCTTAGCCTGTGGTGTCCCTTCGGGACATATCCAAATATTATTGCGTCAGCAATACCAATAGCTAACAGCTAATGGCTAACGGCTTTATTTTACGATTGCGAGTATGTCTTCCATCTTAACGATGATATACTCCTCACCTTCGAGCTTTACATTAGTGCCTGAGTACTTGGAGATAAGGATCTTATCGCCCTTTTTAACTTCCATCTTAACATCTGATGTGCCCGGGCCTACTTCGATGACCTCAGCAAATTCTGGCTTTTCCTTAGCTGAGCCTGTGAGGATGATGCCGCTCTGAGTGGTTTCCTCAGCTTCAGCCATTTTTACGACAACTCTGTCCTGTAATGGTTTGATAGTCATAATATATACCTCCTAAAAAATAATAAACGAAATCAATTTTTAGCACTCTCTTTCTTCGAGTGCTAACTATATTTTACCATCTTTTTAGGATAAATCAAGTCTATTCTTCAAACTTTCACAAATTTTGGCGATATGCACAGTTTATACGGCAAGTGTTGAAATGTTGAACGGTATGTTGAATATTTTCGCAATACTATGTCCGCTTACCGCAACAGAAGATATCATGGTTTCAGATAAAACAGCTTGAAACTGCCGCATAAAGAATATCTGTGACCATTTACTGCTATCTCATCAAGTATACCATTTCTTGATATAATGTGACGGAATAAGCGCTTTTTAAAGCAAACAGCAGGGAAAGCCCTCTTGCAGATGACGATTCCTTTAATACTTCTGTATCGTAAAAAATGATTGACAAACATAAAAGACAGTGATATAATTATGATTATGTAAGCGTGGACTGCCTTGTCTGCTTTAAAGCGGCAAAAACTACTATAATGATATGCAGTTCATTTGAGGCGCAGAACACTTCTGCTTTTTACGCCTTAATCTACAGAAAGGAGTAGGCTTGCTATGAGTAATTTAATGGATCCCGAGTTTAAGATAAGAGAGGTCGCCGAGCGAATTAAAGCCTTGCGTGAGACTTTAGGCCTGACTTCCGAGGAGATGGCTGAAAAAACAGGCGTATCTGCGTATGAGTACCTTGCATACGAAGGCGGAGCTAAAGATTTCAGCTTCACTTTTATCTATAAATTCGCAAATGCCTGCGGCGTTGAGATCGCCGATCTTATGGAGGGCGAATCTCCACGTATCAACAGCTTCGATATCACAAGAAAGGGTGAGGGACTTCCTATCGCAAGAAGAAAGGGCCTCAGCTATTCACGTCTTGCTCCTAAGTTCAGAAACAAGATCGCAGAGCCGTTCCTTGTGACTATACCGTATGTTGACGAGAAATTCAGAGTTCCGCATCCTCATACTCATGAGGGACAGGAAATGGATATCGTCATAAGCGGACAGCTCAAGGTGCAGGTAGGAGATAATATCGAGATACTTAACGAGGGCGATTCCATCTACTATGACAGCTCAGAGCCTCACGATGAATGGGCAGTAGGCGGTCAGGAGTGTAAGTTCTACGCTATAGTCTGTGGTCAGAATCAGCAGCCCACCCATGCGATCAACCATCTCGATCCTGTTATACTCCCCGGTGTAACAAACTTTGATCTTGCAAATATCGAGAATCCAATAGCTGACAAGTTCGTTGAGCTTGAAACAGACGATGACGGAGCTCTCACGAAGATAAACTTCAAGAATACTGATACTTTCAATTTCGGCTTCGATATCGTTGACGGACTTGCTGAGAAATGTCCCGACAAGACAGCTCTTATCTACGTTTCAAACGAAATGGAGGAGCGCCGCTTCACCTTTGCTGAAATGAAGAAGTATTCAAATATGGCAGCTAACTACTTTAAGTCACAGGGTATAAAAAAAGGCGACAGAGTAATGCTGGTACTGAAAAGACATTATCAGTTCTGGTTCTCCATCATCGCTCTCCACAAGATAGGCGCTATCGTTATCCCTGCAACTAATCAGCTGGTACAGCACGATTTTACATACCGCTTCAAGGCCGCTGACGTAAAGGCTATCGTATGTACAGGCGACGGCGATGTTGCTCATCAGGTAGACCTTGCTATTGAGGAATGCGGTATGGATATCATGAGAATGATAGTTCACGGCGAGCGTGAGGGATGGAAATCCTTCGACGAGGGTATAAAGTGCTGCAGTGATGTATTCGACAGACCTACAGACCCGAATGAACTTTCATGCGGCAGAGAGCCTAACCTCATGTTCTTCACATCAGGTACAACAGGCTACCCTAAGATAGCTACACACTGCCATCTCTATGCGCTGGGACATTTCATCACAGCCCGTTACTGGCACAATGTTGACCCTAACGGTATACACTTCACCATCTCTGACACAGGCTGGGGCAAGGCGCTCTGGGGTAAGCTCTACGGACAGTGGCTCAGTGAGACCTGTGTATTCGTTTATGACTTTGACCGTTTCGATGCACACAAGATACTTCCTATGTTCAAGAAGTACAATATAACCACATTCTGTGCTCCTCCTACAATGTACCGTTTCTTTATCAAGGAAGACCTGAGCAAGTATGACCTCAGCTCCATCAAGTACGCTACAGTTGCAGGTGAGGCTCTTAATCCTGAGGTTTACAATCAGTTCCTCAAGGCTACAGGCGTAAAGCTTATGGAAGGCTTCGGTCAGACCGAGACTACACTTTCTATCGGCAACTTTGTAGGCATGACCTGCCGTCCGGGTTCGATGGGCAAGCCAAGCGTTCTTTATGATGTTGATATCGTTGACCCTGACGGAAAGCCATGCAAGACAGGTGAGACAGGTGAGATAGTCATCCACACGGACAAGAACATCCCTGCAGGACTTTTCCTTGGTTATCATAATGATAAGGAGAAGACAGATGAGGTATGGCATGACGGTATGTACCACACAGGCGATACTGCATGGAAGGACGAGGACGGCTATTTCTGGTACGTTGGACGTGTTGACGATGTTATCAAGTCCTCGGGCTACCGTATCGGACCATTCGAGATAGAAAGCGTTATCATGGAACTTCCGTATGTACTGGAATGTGGTGTAAGTGCAGCTCCCGACCCTGTAAGAGGTCAGGTAGTAAAGGCATCCATCGTTCTCACAAAGGGCACAGTGGGCACCGATGAGCTGAAAAAAGAGATACAGGATTACGTAAAGAAGCACACAGCGCCTTACAAGTACCCACGTATAGTTGAGTTCAGAGATGAACTCCCCAAGACTATCAGCGGTAAGATAAGACGAGTTGCTTTAAAGGGATAAGCAAAAGGGGACAGCTTCGGCTGTCCCCTTTTTAGCTGTTAGGCCTTAGCCTTTAGCTTGCAGGGGAGGGCGGGCTCTCCCTGCATATTGTAACCGCAAATCGTTATGTGAAGCAGGGTGCATAATGTGCGTCCTTACTACTTTCTGCTTTCTGATCTCAGAAAGCTTGACGATTATATACCACTTTTCCGTTAAGTATATATCATACCGGTGCACAAATGCCGTAAAACCGTTTGTTGCACTATGCTAACCGATTGTTATGCATATTTTTCCGTAATATTGCTATTCCGAAAAAATCCGCCCCTTTTCGGGAAACTGCTATTGACACATTGACAAAAATCAGATATAATAGTATTTGAGGAACATTCGGCTTTTGCCAATAGTTTCATTGCTGCTGCCATGCAGCGGTATTATCCGGTTAATATTATTAGGAGGTATTATAAAATGTCATTAACAAAAAACCCTAACGTTTTAAAGTGGGTAGAAGAGATGGTTGCTCTCTGTAAGCCTGATAAGGTAGTTTGGATCGACGGTTCAAAGGAACAGCTCGATGCACTTACAGAAGAAGTTACTTCTCTCCCTGATGACAGCTGGGACAAAATGTACAAGCTCAATCAGGAAAAGTATCCTAACTGCCTCTACCACAGAACTCGTGCTAACGACGTTGCACGTGTTGAGGACAGAACATTCATCTGCTCCAAGGAAAAGTCAGGCGCAGGCCCAACAAACAACTGGATGGCTCCTGATGAGATGAAGGCTCTCCTTACACCTATGTATGACGGCGTTATGAAGGGCAGAACCATGTACGTTATTCCTTACTCAATGGGCCCTATCGGTTCTCCTCTTGCTAAGGTAGGTGTAGAGGTTACTGATTCTATCTACGTTGTTCTCAACATGAACATCATGACAAGAATGGGTA
>JAFOMV010000049.1 GCA_017418765.1 Ruminococcus sp.
GCTTCACTTGCGTTTAGCTTTATCCTGCTGACCGATAGAGTTGGTTTCAGAGGTGAAGATGCTATCTGTGACTGGCTGAATCCTCCGTCAGCATCTGCGTATGCGGCAGGTGTTTGGGCTGTGTTCAAGGCTAAAAACATACTGAGCAGCGATCCTGATATAATTCGTTTGATATTCATAACAATGCCTCCCTTACAATGAAGTCATAGTAGTATAAGATATATATATTATACCATTTCTTTACTAAAAATGCAAATCAGCAGACAGTCTGTCCTGGGCATTAAAATTTGTAAGGAATGCATGAATATGGCTATTTCAGATAGCTTTTATGTTAAACTATGGGTAAGCTGCACAAATGAAAAAACAAATAATTGTTGAAAACATAGAATATTTGCGAAATTAACAATGTGCGCTTAGTATTTGCTTGAATTATGTGCAAAATGTGGTATAATTATATGTATGAAATAAACTTTTAGTAATAATCTGTAAAATCAAAAAATCTAATTTTGGGGGTATTTCCGATGAAAAAAAACATAATAACTATTGAAAGACAGTACGGCAGCGGAGGTAGTGCCATCGGAAAGCTGACTGCTGAAAAGCTTGGCGTCAATTATTATAACAGGCAGATACTCGAAATGACAGCACAGCGCTGCGGTATGTCTCCTGAATACCTTGAGTCTGCTGAGGAAAATGTTCCTACAAGTTTTCTCTATTCCCTCCTTCTTTCTGCAAACCCTGCAAGAACTATGGAAGATAACCTTCCATTATCCGATAAAGTTTTTCTTATGGAGAGCCGTATCATAAATGAGATAGCTGATAAGGAAAAAAGCTTTGTGCTCGTCGGAAGATGCGGCAATTATATACTTGAGGATAAGGGCTGTTTCAGCGTGTATATCTATGCCGATACAAGATCACGCATACAGCGTGCGATAAATGAGTACAATATCCCTGAGAACAGGGCTGAATCTGTTATGAAAAAAGCAGATAAGCGCCGTGAGACATTCTATAACGTCAATACAGGCGGAGTATGGCAGGACAAGGATCAGTATGCCCTCTGCCTTAACAGCGCAGCACTTGGCGATGAGGTCTGTGCTGATCTTATCGTGAAGGCTTACAATGAATACAACAGCAGGATCGAAAAGATGTCTGCTGAAAAAGAATAATGACATTTGCTGACAAACTATCTCTTTATATTGGGCTTTGTACCGAAAGCGGTGCAGAGCCCTTTTTCTTATGTATTTTTGCATTTATTATGCAGATAATATAAGGCAGCACCGCACAAAACCCGCCTGCGGATTTGCACTGGATCTGCTTGCATATTCAGCACAAGCTTCGTGTGGTGTTGCCATAGATCATGATCGTGGTGCAAAGACTTGAAAAGGAGAACTCATATGTGCATAATACTTATAAGATCGTTGATACTCTATCTTCTTGTAATATTTGCAGTAAGACTTATGGGCAAGCGTCAGCTTGGCGAATTACAGCCTTCTGAGCTTGTGATAACCATACTTGTGTCGAATATAGCTACCCTCCCCATAGAAGATACAAGTATTCCCGTGATAGTAGGTGTAACGCCTATACTCTCACTTGTCTGCTTTGAGGTAGTCATGTCATGGCTGATACTGAGATCGCCAAAACTGAGAAAAATAGTATCGGGAAGTCCGAAAGTCATAATCAGAAACGGTGAGATAGACTGCCATACTCTCAGCGAACTTCGCTTGTCAGTAGATGATCTTGTTACAGCTATGCGTGGGTGTGGGGTATTTGATATGAGCGAGATACAGTTTGCAATAGTAGAGACTACAGGAAGTTTTTCCGTAATGAAAAAGCAGAGCGAGGATATGCCTACAAGGGATGAATTATATATACCGTCTGAATGCAGTGATCCGCCTATGCTGATCGCTTCGGATGGCAAACTGCTTGAAAATGCACTGAGAGTTCTCAACATAGAGAAAAAGCGTGTTGAAAACTTTCTTGCAGGCATGAAACGAGAAACGGGCGATGTGCTGATAATGACATCTGATACAGCAGGGAAGTGCTACATTGCATGGAAAAGCGGCGGAAAGCCATTTACAGGTACTATTAGCGGAGGCAGAAATGACAAGGGTTAAGATAAGCATTATCATAATGGCGGCACTGACCGCTGTAAGCATTTTTTCATGTCTGTGGGTAGGAAGAAAATGTGTTATACTCACAGCAGAGGCGGAAGCTGTTCGTTCAGCTTTTGAGGCAGGAAATACTGAAAAAGCTAAGGATTCGGCAGAAAAACTCAGCAATGACTGGGAAAAATTTCGTTCAGCGGCGGCGGTGCTTTTGAAATATGAGAGACTTTTTGAAGTTGACCGCATAGTATCACATCTCAGACCGATGATAGATCATGATGAGGAGGAGGTGCTTCCGCAGATAGATGAGCTTATCCATATGCTTGATATCATCCGCAGAAATGAAATACCATATCCTGATTCGGTATTTTAGCTGTACGGTGCAGTCTTAAAAGATATGCCGCCTTGACTTTTTCCCTTGTAAATGATAAAATAAATATCGTGAGGTGAAGGAAATGAAGAAGTATGCTGTTTATAGATCTGATACAGGTTATTATTACTACGATTATATCGATACGCCGGAAGCACTTGCAGATACAGAATTTGCAGGCATCATACCTCAGGAAAAGCTTCCTGTTGTCCTTGACGGCAGGGGCGGTTATTATCATTTCAAAAGCGATGATTATGCATTTGACAAGCTAATAGAAACAGATTCAGTTCCTCCGCTACCGCTGGAAGATATGTTTTTCAAAAATGACCCTCACTTCAGACTTGGCTGGATATCGCCGGATGGTGATACCTACTCATGCAGCTATACAAATCACACTAAATGTGCTTCATTTCTTGCAGCAAAATACTATCCCGAGGCAAGATCAGCTGAAAGAGCACTGGATCGTGCAGGATGGCTAAAGATAATAGATTCATGGAATGGAAAAGAGGAAACACATGGGCAATACGTTCATTCCGAAAGCGGGTATATAACACGTAAACAAGCAGATAAGCTTTTTGATCTTGGATTATACGAAAACTCAGAAGTAAAAGAACTCATACGAAGCTGCGAGAATGAATGGTGAACATATAACTTTTATATAATGGCAGGGCGATACCGTGAGAAATCAACGGGTATTGCCTTTTTTTGCGCTTGTTTTGGCAAACAACAGCAAGTTTTTTTGTATAGTTCCGATATTGACTATAAGTTATTTATAGTGTATAATAATTATGTATAAAAAATGAGAAGTTATTGGCGTTTATAAAATCAAATGTTATAACAATCATTGAGGAGGAATAAGGAATATGGATGATACAAGATATATTAAGACTGTGGCTTTCGGTGGATTCGATAAGACAGATGTTCTCAACCATCTTGAACATCTGAATTCACAGGTCTATGATCTGAAGAATGAGCTTCGTGACGCTAAATATCTTCTCGAAGCATACCGAAGCGGTTCAAGCAGTGAAAAAGCCTGTGAAACTGCCCTCGCTGAAGAAAGGACAATACTAAGCAAATACCAGGTAGCAAACGAAAGCTTATCTACTAAGCTTACCGCAGCACTTGAAGAAAACAGTGCCTGTCAGCAGCAGATAAGATTGCTGAAAAAAGAAATAGAGGACCTGAACGTTAAACTTAAAAGTTCTAATGACATGATAATAGCTTTGCAGGCAGGTACAGAAGCAGCTGCCCTCGGAAATGTATTCATAGAGGCACAGAAAGCTTCTGATATGCTGGTGGGAGAAGCCAAGAGCAAATCTGCACAGATCAATTACGATGCTAAAAAAGCAGCAGACGATACCATAGCAGGTGCTAATAAGCTTGCTGAGGAGATCGTAAGAGAAGCTGAACGCAATGCAGCTGATACCCTTGCTGAGGCTGAGAAAAAAGCAGAAGAAATGACACTTGCTTCAAACAGTGTACGTTCGGCTGTAACAAAAAATGCTGACATCCTTGCAAAGGGGATAGGTACACTGAAATACCTGCTTGATGACCTTAGCAGAACAAGCAGCTCAGCCCTTGAGCAGTCTGATAAGCTGCTGAGCGATATGTCGGCAGCCCTCAGAGGTGAAAGACCTGTAGATGACATTGAGCCTGATGAGACAGAAACTATACCGACATCGGCAGAAAATGAGCCTGTATTTGAAGAAACACTTGAAGCTGCGGAAGATACTGCGGTACAGCCTGAGCCGGAAACCGAAATTGAGGATAAGGCCGATGAACCTGTACAGCATGAGTTTTCAGAGGAAAAACATGATGCACCCGAAGAAAATGTCAGCAGCAAGCCTGTTCAGACAGAAGATCAGACAAAAAGCAAGAAAGGAAAGATAGACCTCGCTGCCCTTGCCGCACAGGCTAATGCGATCGGCAAGAAAAAGTAAAATCAATACCGCAGCATTTTTTGCAAAGACATAATATGCGCTTTTGCGGTGCTGTCTAAAGGCATTCCCCTTTAATCACGCCTTTAGAATAATTATATTTGGAGGATCTATGTGCGCTATGCACAAGGAGTATTTATAACATGAATGAGATCATTATAGTTAAACCTGAGAAATGTGTGGGATGTAATGCCTGCGTCAGAAGCTGTCCTGCCCCTGAAGCGAATATCACAAAACAGCTCGATGACGGAAGGTTCATTACTTCAGTTGACCCAGATAAGTGCATTTCCTGCGGAGAATGTGTAAACACCTGCCATCACGGTGCAAGGGATTACATAGATGATACAGAGGAATGTATGTCACACGTTATCAAGGAAAAGCTTATCATAATGGCTGCCCCTTCCATCAAAGCCGTTTACCCTAATAAATGGAAGGAAATACTGAACTGGTTCAGAAAACAGGGATGTACTATTATCGATGTTTCACTTGGTGCTGATATATGCACATGGGCTCACATTAGAGCTATGGAGCAGAAGCAGATAGGCACCATCATTACTCAGCCATGTGCGGCAATAGTCAAGTATATAGAGGTATATCAGCCTAAGATACTGAAGAATCTCTCACCTATACACAGCCCTGCTGCCTGTGCAGCTATATACGTCAAGAAATACCTGAGAAGAAATAATCCTATAGCTTTTCTTTCACCTTGTATCGCTAAAAAGGCAGAATTTGCAGAGACAGGATTGATCGACTATAATGTCACATTCAAGAAACTCATGGATTATTTCGACAGAAACGGCATAAATATCCCGACTGATTCCGATGAGAGCTTTGAATTCAAATTCGATGAGATGCAGGGACAGGTAGGCGCCATATATCCACGTCCGGGCGGACTTAGAGATAATCTGTGGCTGCATAATCCTGAGCTTAATATCACTACTTCTGAAGGTGTGCATAAGGTATATCCCGAGCTTGATATGTATGCAAGGATGCCTGAGGCAAAGCACCCTCAGGTATACGATGTTCTTTCATGTGAATTCGGATGTAATATCGGCCCCGGTACAGGCAATAATCTTACCGGATTCGATGTTATGGCTACTATGCGTGGGGTAGAACAGGAAGCAAAGAGCAGAAGAAAGTCTACCGGTATCATGGGCAGAGGCGAAGACAGACTTTTCAAGAAATTTGAAGAAGAACTTGATCTTCAGATCAATGATTTTTTCCGTACATACCGTCCTACTATGCCGACACCTGCACCGACGGATGCTCAGCTTGAAGCTATATATGAGAAGATGGGCAAGCATACAGAGGCCGACAGAAAATATGACTGTCATGCGTGCGGATATAATTCATGCCGTGATATGGCTATTGCGATCTTCCGGGGTCTGAATACACCGAGCAACTGTATAGTACACGCAAAATCAGTACTCCTTGCAAGACATTCGGCTATTACGAAACAGCAGGAATATCTTGCTGATATTACATCAGAATGTCTTGAACTTTCAGCCAAGCTGAAAAATGATATTTCCAAGATATCCGACAATTTGTCCGATATCGGTGATTTCACAAATTCTACAGGTGAGAGAGCAGATGTGGTTAAGGACCTGCTGGAAAATGTAGTTGAATTCTGCCGACAGAACCCGACTATGGATGAGGACAGCGTGGTACAGCTTACAGGCATACTTGAAACAACGATCAATGCGTTCAGTGCCCTTGATGATAATGTTGTCAGCACCCATGAGAGCTCAGAGGCTATACACCAGTCGATAGCCGATATCACAGAACTTGTCGAGAAGATAAACGAAACCCTTATCAAAACGGAAGAACAGGCTTCTGTTAAGCTATGATATAATAATTTACGGCGGTTCCGCTTTCCATTAAAGCAGAACCGCCGATTTTTTTATACTGCTATGAGAACGAATTAAAGATCAGGAAAGGAAGTTCAGACAGCACCGCCTAAAGGCTTTGGCAGTGCTGCTTAGGGGTAATACTAGGGATGCATCCCTTTCCTGATATAATATCTGATAAATGCTCATGTGTAATGCTTTGGTGAGTCAGTAAGCAGCACACTAAGCATATGCTGTCAGCTTTCGGGAAGCTTGTCGATAAGTGTAAGGCAGTATTTCTGAATAGAAAGAGCATCCATATTAGTTATGCCATTACCGTTTTCAGCTACGTCGCCGTTAATTCTGCCCTGTTCTGTCATTGCGTATTTTGAAGGATTTGCAAGAGTCTGCATGATTATTACTGCATCGCCGAGCTCTACAACGCCGTTGCAGTTTGCGTCGCCCCACAGTATATTATTCTGCTGAGCCGAAGTTATAGCTGCTGTTTCAGCAGGAACAGTCTGCGGTTCAGTTGCAGCAGTCGTTGTGGTAGTAGTAGTTGTTGTTGTTGTTGTGGAAGTTGTTGTTGTTGTTGTGGAAGTTGTTGTTACAGGCTCAGAAGATACACGGCCGTAAAATTCAAGTTCAGCTATATTACAGCAGTAGACATCGTCTTTATTGTACTTGTTGGACGGAACTCCGTCAGGTACTGCATAGCGGACATATCTTGCCTTCTGAGGTGTATCCAGAGTGATAATATCCATCATGAATTCAGGCTTATCCTTTATGGTATACACTTTTTTCCAGTTTGTACCATCAGTAGATACTTCAAAGAAGCTGTCAGGCATACGGTATTCATAGCCTTCACGAGGGCAGAATCCGATTTTTTCAAGATCATATACAGCGCCGAGATCAGCCTGTACCCATCCTTCACCAACGCCATCGAAGTAAGTGTTGATGTTTCCGTCAAATACTTTTCTGTAATCAGTAGCAGCTTCACTGTGCCATGAATCTGAACCGCTTGTTCTTGAATTATCGATCTTAATGAGATTATCAGCAGGTGTGACAGTACCTATGTCACTGCTGCCGCTGCCTCCGCTTATAACAAAAGTTGTGATGGAATTAGCAGGGAGTGAAGCGTTGAGCTTTTTGCCGTTCAGTGATATATTGCCGAGGTCTTTCCAGTTTTCCTTATTGCTTGTACGTATAGCCTTTGCTGAGTTTCCGACACTGCTGAAAGAGGAAAGATCTATTGTAAGGTCATTGCTGTTTCCGCTTGTATTATATGCAACTACAACGATCTCGCCTGTATTCTTATCATATGCAGCAACAGTGTTTCCGGATGATTTAAGCATTGTCATACCGGGACGGATGTAACGTGAATACTGACCGAAAGCGTAATACTTCTTTGTAAGGATTATCTTTTTTGCGTCATGATCGGCTACAGCTGCGCCCCAGTATCCCTTGTTTGTATTTGGCATACCGGTGTCTTTTCTTCCGTTATAGCCGCTTTTTGAGATATGGTTATCGATGACCTGCCACATGATCCATGCTGACGCATTGAGATCGTTCACATCAGTAGTGATACGCTGTGCAAGCCAGAGAGCCGCACCCATTTCACCTGCATTGCTTCCTGCTGTATCGCCGCCGTCTACTTCACTCATCCAGAGGTTCTTACCGTTTGATACAGCCGTATCCTTGAGCTGACTGCGCTTGTTTCCGCCGTAGCTGTGAGTATCTATACGTGCAAGGGCTTTTTTAGCATCGTTTGAGAGTTTATTGAAAGATGTGATCTGTGTATCTATTGATGTTTCATCGGTGCCGCAAAGCAGAACATCGCCCATTCCCTTTGCTTTCATGGCTTTTTGAAGTTCAAGGATGATATTGGTCTGAGATGTGCCCTGATCGAAATGGCAGCCCTCCTGCTTATCGCTGTTCTTTTTCCAGTAGTTGGTATACGGTTCGTTCATAGCGTCGATACTCTGTATATCAACGCCCCAGTCGTTCTTGTAGTGGTAGCATACTTCGGCAAGATAACGTGCAAAATCATCATACTGATCGTCCTTCAGATTGTTGCTCTTGGCATCAGCAGAACCTGATGAACATCCTGATTTTGTCATATAGTACGGAGGTGAGTTTGAGAACATCTCAACGATCATGTCATCTCCTGCTGCTTTGATAGAGCGAAGAAGGACGTTTCTCTGATTTGCGTCAGCTTTCCAGTCGTATGTGGCTTTACCATTTTTGTAAACGGTATAACCGGGCATATTTGAGTCTGTTCTTGTGATGTGATTATGGCTCGGGTCATCACCGCCGCCTATATTGAAACGGGCGATATTCAGTCTTAGTCCATTGTCTCCGTAAAAAGCGTCAGCAGCCTTCTGAGCAAGATCATCGGAATAGCCAAGACGGTTAGCCCACCAGCAGAGTGAAGTTCCCCAACCTTCAAACTCGCCGTTGTTTATTGCGAATTTATTATTCGGTGCAAGTTTCAGCGTCTGAGCCGCAGATACGGAGACACTCATTGACGGCATACTTGTGAACATAAGTCCGCATGAGCATATTGCCGCCATTATACGTTTGTGGATTTTCATATGGTTTCCTCCTTAAAACAGATAGTATTGTTGCTTTGGGTTTATTTCTCTTTTGCTGATATAATAATACCATATTAATTAAGCAATGTCAATATTGAATTTTACTTAAATATGTATTAATTAATGTACTTAATATGTTGAATTGACTTGAAGATGAAAGACATTATTATATGTTTTATTGAGGACAGGATGTTTTATAAAAGCTGTAAGAAATATATAATAAGCTGAAAAAGTCCCCGAAAATTCGGGGACTTTCCATATTGCAGAGCTGATGTGAACAGATCATTTCGTAAAGCTCCAGTTTACAGTCTGACCTGTATATGATGTTTTCGGAACAGTTACCTGTGCAATGCATAATGACATAACCGCCGCTACTGGTTCGTCCGGTTTCTGAGTGCTTTTCAGGCTGATGTTTATTTCCTTATCCGAGAAATTGACACTGTCAAATTCATATCCGGCAGAAGTACCTCCACCCTGATCTACGGAGTTGATGAGCAGTACATTATCATTGAAAAAGCTGTCGTTATATTTTTCGGGATAGGATGCTGCTTTCTCCTTCGGAGCTACCTGTGCAATATATTCTTTCAGTTCGTCAGTGCTTGTTATAACAGCATGTCTTCCGTTTCCGACGCATATATCATGCACACCTGAAGGAAGGTTGTTCATATACCAGTCTATTGTTTTGCTATACTTTATCTCATCGGTATTTTTCAGACCAAGAAGTTTCTTCTGTATCGCCAGAGCATCGCTGTTTGTTACACCATCGCCTGTGATATCAGCGTTCTTTTTTCCCTGTTCCGTCAGCTTGTATTTTGCAGGATTTGATATTGTCTGCATTATAAGAACTGCATCTGAGATATCAACATTGCCGCTGCAATTTGCATCACCTTTAAGATCGGAAGTTTTATCGGTTATGTCTTCTAAAGGCAGAGTAGTTACGGTAGTAGTTAATTCCGGGTATGTAACAGGTTCTGTATGATAAACAGGTGCCCTTAGGGCAGGATCAATATTCTCATTCTTTACGATCAGCGTATATTCTGTAGGCTTATCATGGATATTTTCCCTGTAATCAAATGCGTAATCGAAGCCTCTGAGACTAAATGTATCTTTGTTCATAAGCTCACATCCGTCAGGAAGTCCTACTATTTCTATCTTGAAGTCATCGTGGTCTTCAAGAGTTTTGTATTCACATGGGATAACAACGCTGTATTCAGTTTTATCCTTGTCCCAGTGACCGATTTTGCTGACAGTCTTGCCGTCCTTATCAATTTTATTTAAGGTAATATCAAAGCCGCCCTTCATTGATTCACCTGTGTAGAATTCCTTTATCTTTATGACAGTTTCTCTGTCGGTTTTCACAGGAAACTCAGGCATTGGATTTTCATATTTATTAAGGGTAAGGGAAGCATTGTACATTCCCTGAAGTCCGAAATCGTATGTCAGCATGATATGATCCGAATCCCATCCCTGACAATAATAGTCGGGAAGCTTTTCGCTGGTCAGGGCATATCCCCATGCTTCCGGATCATAATCGTAGATATTTGTGTAATGTATCGGATCGTCTGAGGTGTTCCATTTTTCGATCACCTCAGGTTCGCCGCCTTTTTCCATATACTTTACGAGCATCATATCGATGTTTTCTACCGGTTTTTTATCTTTATTGCTTGTGATACATGATCTGAAGAAGAATTTTCCTTCGGGGGCGGCTGCTATTTCAGGTGATGCATTGGGAGCTAACTTGCGAACATAGAATACACATTCTGCGATAGGATCGATGCTTTCGTAAACGCTGAATTCTATAACGCTTTTGTCGTCAACTATCTGATAACCCAGCGGTGCAGGTCCGGCAGCAACATGGAATTGTTCATATTCACCCTTTTTCAGATCAAAAGTATACGGAGTAAGCTCAGAAGGTTTATTTTCAAATTTGAAGTTTTCGATGAACGTTGGCTTGTATCCCTGGTCACGTGCCAGCACTCCCGACATTCCGCCTACATATTCTCCGGTATCGATATCCACACACGCTACTGTAACTTTAAGAGTTTTCTCTGCATATTCATCAGGGTCTTTCGGCAGAACAGCAGACGCAGAAGTTGTTGTCGGAACAGTTTTCGGAGCTGATGTAGTTGTCTGGATAATTGCAGTTTTAGTTGTTTGTAATAATGGAAATGTACCGGAAGTTGTCTCTGTGTATTTTTCTGCCGCTTGAGACAAAACAGCAGTTGTTA
>JAFOMV010000050.1 GCA_017418765.1 Ruminococcus sp.
GAAGGTTAAGGCAGAAAAAGACCTTGAGGATAAAAATAAATAACTGGAGATGTTTAAAATGATAGCAATAGGCTGTGACCACGCAGGTGAGGAAATGAAAAAGGCAATCATCGAGGAACTTTCAAAGAAAGGCTTCGAGTTCAAGGATATGGGCACTGACGGTGAACCCTGCGATTACCCGAATATGGCTGAGGCTGTATGCGGTCTCATCACATCGGGGGAATGTGAAAAGGGTATTCTCATCTGCGGTACAGGCATTGGTATGTCCATTGCCGCTAATAAGATAAAGGGCATCAGGGCTGCACTCTGCTCGGATTCCTTCTCAACAAAATTCACCCGTCTGCACAACGACTCAAACGTTATGTGCATGGGCGCAAGAACACTTGGCTCCGGACTTGCCTGTGAACTTGCTGAGATATTCCTGACTACAGGATTTGAGGGCGGCCGTCATCAGAGACGTGTTGACCTTATCACTGCTCTGGAAAACAAGTAATGAAGCACATCGGCACTCAGGCATTCGATACCTACCGTCTGATACTCCGTCCCTTTGTGTCACTGGACGCCGAGGGGATGCTGAGAAACTGGGCGGCTGACCCTGATATACAGAACGAGTACGGCGAGCCCGTTTACAGCGATATACAGCAGGTGAACGGACTTCTGAAAAAGTATATGGATGGCTATGAAAGTCCCGACAATTACCGCTGGGCGATAATCGAGAAATTCAGCGGCGAGAATATCGGACAGATAGCTTTCTGCAAGGTCTGGGAGGACTGCCGCACTGCCGAGATAGAGTACTGCATCGGCAAAAGATTCTGGGGACACGGCTATGCAGGGGAGGCACTATCCGCTGTGATACACTATGCTTTCAGCTTCACGGATTTTGAAAAGCTGGAGGCTTATCACCGTGCCGAGAATACAAAGTCGGGGCGTGTGCTTGAGAAATCGGAAATGCATAAGACCGATACGGTCCAGCGTTTTGTCCGTGAGGGGATAGTCCCCAAAGGCGAGGTCTGCTACTGTATCGAAAAGAATGATTAAATACGAAAGGAGCTTCCGTTATGGGAGAATTACATATCATCGACCATCCGCTGGTTCAGCACAAAATTTCACTTTTAAGAGATAAGAACACAGGTACAAAGGAATTCAGAGAACTTGTTTCCGAGATAGCAATGCTTATCTGCTATGAGGCTACACGTGATCTTCCGCTGAAGGAGATCGAGATGGAGACTCCTCTTGCAGTTGCAAAGACAAAGATAATCTCAGGCAAGAAGCTGGCATTTATCCCTATCCTCCGTGCAGGTCTGGGAATGGTAGACGGCGTATCAAAGCTGGTTCCTGCTGCTAAGATCGGCCATATCGGAATTTTCCGTGATCCCGACAGCAAGGCGCCTGTTCAGTACTACTGCAAGCTTCCCGATGATATCAGCGAGAGAGATTCTATCATCGTTGATCCTATGCTGGCTACAGGTAATTCCGCAGTTGCTGCTATCGACGAGCTGAAAAAGCTGGGCGTAAAGCATATCAAGTTCATGTGCATAATCTGCTCACCTGAGGGCGTTGAAGCTATTAAGGCAGCACACCCCGATGTTGATATCTACGCAGGTGTCATGGACGAAAGACTGAACGAGGATAAGTACATCGTTCCCGGTGTCGGCGATGCCGGTGACCGTATCTTCGGCACAAAGTAAAACTGTCAGGACGCTGTTTCGGCGTCCTGTTCTATTTCA
>JAFOMV010000051.1 GCA_017418765.1 Ruminococcus sp.
AGAACCGCCGTCTTGTTGACGAATTCCTCTCAAATGAGGAGGTTGGCAAATAATGAAGGACTACGCAAAAGAGTACCTGAATGAGCTTCTTCGCCTGGATATCTCTCAGGAGGACTGCGAGAAGACAAAAAAGATACTCACTGAGGTAGGGGATGTTGCCGATACTCTTTCAAATCCCCTTGTTACCCACGAAGAAAAGCGCAATATCATAAATCAGATCTTTCCCGAATCGATACAGAAGTTCATGATGAACGCAGTCAGGGAAGGACAGATCGCAAATATGGCTGAACTGCTGGAGGACTACAACGACATCCTCATTGAAAAGCAGGGAAGCATCAAGGCACTTGTCCGCTATGTTACTCCCCTTACAGAGTCACAGCAGGCTGACCTGAAGAAATTCATCATGGAGAAGTTCGTCAAGGAGGACGTCGATATCGAATACCGCAAGGACCCCGATATCATAGGCGGTTTCATCCTGACAGCAGGCGATATCGAGTACGATAAGAGCTACCGTACAAGTCTCCGTCAGATGAAGGAAACTCTCCAGACAAAGGCTGCCGAATACGTTGACGGCGGAAATGCACCAAAGGACAGAAAGAACAGCGATATCATATCCGTTCTCAAGACCGAGGTCAAGGACTTCGAGGTGAAGTCAGGCGCTACCGCTACAGGCTTCATCACCCGTCTCGGTGACGGTATCGCAAGTGTTCACGGCATGAATTCCGTTATGTACGGCGAACTTGTTGAATTCGAGAACGGCGTAAGAGGTATCGTTCAGAATCTGGAGGAAAAGTCAGTGGGAGTCGTTCTTCTCGGCGATGAACACGGCCTTACAGAGGGTTCTTCCGTTGTCCGCACAGGCAAGCGTGCAGGTGTAGGCGTTAGCGATGAGCTCCTCGGCAGAGTAGTTGACGCTCTCGGTGCGCCTATCGACGGTCTCGGCGATATCAAGGCTGACGATTACTTTCCCATCGAGCGTGAAGCTCCGGGCGTTATCGAGCGTAAATCGGTAAATGTACCTTTACAGACAGGTATACTTGCCATAGACTCGATGTTCCCTATCGGACGTGGACAGCGTGAGCTTATCATCGGCGACAGACAGACAGGCAAGACCTCTATCGCTGTTGATACCATGATAAATCAGAAAGGACAGGACGTTATCTGTATCTATGTTGCAATAGGTCAGAAGTCCTCAACTGTTGCTCAGGTAGTGGGCACACTTAAAAAATACGGCGCTATGGACTACTCTGTAGTAGTTTGTGCTTCTGCCAGTGACCCTGCGCCTTTCCAGTACATTGCTCCTTATTCGGGTACAGCTATGGCTGAGTACTTCATGTCAAAGGGCAAGGATGTACTTATTATATATGATGACCTGTCGAAACACGCCGTTGCTTACCGTGCAATGTCACTGCTTCTCCACAGACCTCCCGGACGTGAGGCTTACCCGGGCGACGTATTCTATCTCCATTCGAGACTGCTTGAACGTTCCAGCCGTCTTGATGACGAGCACGGCGGCGGTTCACTTACAGCCCTGCCTATCATAGAAACTCTCGCAGGCGATATCTCCGCATACATCCCGACCAACGTAATATCTATCACAGACGGTCAGATATTCCTTGAGAGTGAGCTTTTCAACAGCGGTCTGCGTCCTGCGGTGAACTACGGACTTTCCGTATCCCGTGTCGGCGGTGCCGCACAGACAAAGGCTATGAAGAAGGCCGCAGGCAATCTCCGTATCGACCTTGCACAGTTCAAGGAAATGGAGATATTCACTCAGTTCTCATCCGAACTGGATCAGGCTACCACAGACCTTCTCGACCACGGACGTATGCTTACAGAGCTGCTGAAACAGCCACTGTACAATCCGCTTCCACACTACGAACAGGTAATACTTCTCTATGCCGCTCAGCACGGCTTCTTCAAGGGCATCCCGCTGAAGGAGCTGCGTGAACACAGAAACGAGCTTATGACATACATCAGAAGCTACGGTCAGGATATCATCTCCGAGCTTGAGGAGAACAAGGTCCTCACAGACGATCTTATGGAGCGCATCGAGCGTATCCTTACTGCTTTTGAGGAATAAGGGGTGATACTATGCCCAATATGAGAGAAATACGTGAGCGTATCGCAAGTATCCGGCAGATACTGAAGATCACCAACGCTATGTACCTTATGTCATCCTCAAAGCTGAAGAAGGCAAGGAAGTCCCTTGAGGCAACTGAGCCTTACTTCTACAAGCTCCAGTCCACTATCGACAGTGTGCTTGAGCATACTCCCCATACCCGTCAGCAGTTCTTCAACAGGCGTTCGGATATCCCCGACGAAAAGCGTAAAAAGGGATATATCGTCATTACGGCTGATAAGGG
>JAFOMV010000006.1 GCA_017418765.1 Ruminococcus sp.
CACTGAAAAAGAAAAAATATTCTGATTCTTCGACTATTATAAAAAAGCTCCCCAAAAAGTCAGATACTGATATAGAAGTTTTAAGCCATAGTATTTCTGATTTACAGTCAGAAGTACTATGGCGTTTTTATTGACAATGCAGCAATGTTATGCTATAATTGTAACAAACATAAATCGGAATTTGCGGATGTGTAATATAGTATAATAAACGGAGGATTTTATTAATGGAGAAAAAAGTCAGAATTCTTTGGAGTGTTAGCTTATTGTTTATTGCCTGTGTAACATTAATTATCGCTGTCAGCAACATGGCTTCATTAGAACTGCCTGATATTGCTAAGCGAATATTAGGAATAATAGATTTGCTTTCTATTCCCGTTTTAGTTTATTCCTCAATAAAACTAAGAAAATGGAATAATAGTGATAAAGAGTAATCTTGTAAATTCTGATTTATCTTAGCAACCGTATAAAATATAATGCCCCTAAGCGCTTAAACGCTTGGGGGCAAAACTTCTATATGGGTACCCGTCATATGGTCTGCCCTTTTTGCTGTATACTAATTGTATATATCGGCTTTGGATTTACATTCTGTCTTATAAGTCTGTTCATGCTTTACAGTGCTTTGGCAAAACAGCGCACTTCCCGTGTTTATGCAGGTTTATCTAAAAAAATCCCCAAAGCGAAAAAACGTAGATAAGCATTCTTGTATAAGATATAGTTGTCATTGTCACTTGTTTTAAGAATACAATGCCCCATTTTCTTATTTTGTGAATATATCCGAAAAAAAAGCGTACTTCTATATACGCTTGACAAACGCCGATATATTGTAGTATAATAATAATGATTGGCGAAATCTTATTACGCTATGTATATATTGGATGATACAGGCTATAGTCTGGACTTTTCTTTATGCGGCGGATCATCAGTTATGGCCCGTTCGTATAGTAATTCAAAAAGGGAATATGGCTGGAGCTTATATATTTTTGGCTGCTTCATGCCGCAGATATAGTAAATAAGGATAATGATCGGATGATTCCCTGTTATAAGTTTTGATTTGGCGGTGATTGCTTGAATAAAATGAATTTGAAAGATATACAGGATACGGAATTGCAGATCCTGAAGCATTTTATAAGTATATGTGAAAAACATGATCTAAGATATTACCTTGCAGGCGGTACGCTTCTCGGTGCAGTGCGGCATCATGGATTTATTCCCTGGGATGATGATATAGATGTTCTGATGCCTCGCCCTGACTACGATAAGCTGCAAAAACTGTCAACGGAAGTAAATGTTAATAATTATCGTCTTGCATCACATGAGCTTCATAACCTTAATTATCCTTTTTGTAAGATATATGATGTCAGTACGGCTATCAACAAGGCATTTGAAGATGATGAGACTGAAAAGCATCTGTGGATAGATGTTTTTCCGCTGGACGGTCTGCCTGAAAGCGATAAAGAGACAAGACAGATATTCAGAAAATCTCTGATGATGCGTAAGATACTGACAACAGTTCATTCTAAGGACGGTACAGGCAAAAGTCAGCTCAAGGCTATGTTCAAGCCGGTATTTAAGAAGATATTCAGCAGATTCGTAGGAATGAAAAAGGCTGTAAGCAATATTGACAGGTTTGCAAGAAGCTATAGTTTCGATGAACATGAGTATGTGGGCGGTATCGTCTGGGGATATGGTCCGCAGGAGAAAATGAAAAAGAGCGAGTATATCCCTGTGATAAAAGTCCCTTTTGAGGATATCGAAGCAAATGCACCCGGATGTTATGAGAAATATCTCACAGCTTTGTACGGCGATTATATGAAGCTTCCGCCAAAGGAAAAACGTATTACGCATGATATGGATGCCTGGAGGAAATAATAGGAGGATATATGAATATTGCAGTGATTTTTGCAGGTGGTGTCGGAAGACGCATGCAGACAAAGGACAAGCCAAAGCAGTTCCTTATGGTGCATGGCAAACCGATAATCGTGCATACTATAGAGCTTTTTGAGAATAATGAACGTATTGACGGCATTGTTGTTGTCTGTGTCGAGGACTGGATACCTTATATGGAGGAAATGAAGTACAGATACAGACTTGATAAGATAGGAGCGATCGTTCCCGGCGGCTCAACGGGTCAGATGTCTATATTTAATGGCCTTGAAGCGGCTGAAAGAGTATACGGCGCAGAGGATAATGTTGTGCTGATACATGATGGAGTACGTCCGCTTATAGATGAGGAAACTATCAATAACAACATTGATTCGGTCATAGAGAATGGTTCAGCAATAACCTGCACACTGGCTAAGGAAACGGTAATACTTGTCGATGATAATGATCAGGTATCAGATGTTCCGAGCCGCAGCCATTCACGTATAGCCAAAGCACCGCAGAGCTTCTGGCTCAAGGAGATACTCGAACTTGAACGCCGGGCTATCTCAGAGGGATACACTGATATGATAGATTCCTGTACACTGATGCGCCACTATGGCAAAAAGTTGAGCGTTGTCATAGGACCTAATGAAAATATCAAGATCACCACACCTGATGATTTCTATATTTTCAGAGCATTGTATGATGCAAGAGAGAATCAGCAGATAATATGATATCGGCTAATTACAGCGGTAAGGAGACTATTATGGAAAAGATTTTGACAATAACTATCCCTTCATACAATGTGGAAAAGTATCTCGATGAGACACTTCCGCATTATTTTGATGAAAGAGTACTTCCTGATATTGAAATACTGATCGTTAACGATGGTTCAAAGGATAACACACTTGCTATAGCAAATGGCTATCATGAGAAATATCCTGAATCAGTTTTTGTTATCGATAAGCCAAACGGCGGACACGGCTCTACTATCAACGCAGGTATAGCAGCTGCTCATGGAAAATATTTCAAGGTCATCGATGCTGATGACTGGGTAGATACAGAAAGCTTTGTAAAGCTCATAGATACACTGAAAAAAGTTGATACAGACCTTGTGCTCACTCCGTTTGAACGTGTTATAGAAGGAACAGACAGAAAAGAGTCTGTTGACTTCAGCGGCGTTGAGTATGATAAGGTCTGTGATTTTGACAGCGTTATCGGTGGTCTCGAAGATTGCTATCAGCTGCACAGCGCTACTTTCCGTACAGATATAATGAGAAAGATACCTGCTATCAGTGAAAACTGCTTCTATGTCGATCAGGAGTATGTATTATACCCTGTCCGCTTTGTAAAAACAGTTTACTTCCTCAATGCCCATGTGTATCAGTATCGTATAGGCAATGCAGGTCAGAGTATGGCTGTTGCAAATTTACAGAAAAACCGCAGAATGCATCAGAAAGTAACTATGAATATGGTGCGCTACGCAAAGGAAATGGATTTCTCTGAGAATAAGCAGTCATTCTTAAATAAACGTGCTTCTGCACTTGTGTATAAAACACTTGAGATACTACTCTCAATGGGCAAGAGTTCAAAATCCGAATGGGTGCAGTTTGCTGATGTGCTGAAAGAGAAGTATCCTGATATATATAAATGTGTACCCGGCAAAAAGGCTGCACTGCTGAGAATGAGTGGAAATGCGCTGTATAGCATCATTTCAAAGCTCTGATATAATATCCTAAAATATATAGAAAAGAGTGTGCTTATGATAAGTGTCATTGTACCTGTATATAATGTAGAGAGCTGCCTTGGAAAGTGTCTGGATTCTATCCTTGAGCAGACATACAGAGACTTTGAATTGCTTTTGATAGATGACGGAGCCACTGATTCATCAGGGGATATATGCGAAAGATATGCAAAAACTGATGAGCGTATAAAAGTTTTTCATAAACCTAACGGCGGATTATCCGATGCACGTAATTATGGAATAGAGCGTGCTTCGGGCGATTACCTTACTTTTATAGATTCTGATGATTATATCATAGCAAATTATCTTGAAGTGCTGTATAAAATGGCGACTGAGAATAATGCTGAAATATCTGCGGTATCATGCGAAGAAGTTTATGATATGGATGCTCCGACTGCTCCTGTAAAGTGCGGTAAAGTCAATGTTATAGACGCTGAGGAAACAATGAGAAGAATGCTTATACGTTCTCCGTTTGGAGTGTCTGCATGGGCAAAGCTTTATAAAAGGGAATTGTTTGCTGAGCTTCGCTACCCTGTAGGAAGATTGTATGAGGATATGCTCACCACTCCGTATGCTGTTGCAAAATGCAGTAAGATAGCATATACTGATACAAAAATGTATATGTATTATCAGCGCAGCGGAAGTATCACTAATAAACCTGTCTCAGAGCGTGATCTTCAGGCTTTCAGCGGTCTTGAACAGATAGCAGGATTTATGGATAAGAATTATCCTTCTGTACATGAAGCAATGGAGAGCCGTTACATTGATGATACATTGAACTTGATTTTTCATCGTGCTGTATGGCAGGATGATTATTTAAAGTATGCAAATGCGATCAGAAAAAGAGACCGTGATAAATGGGCAGAAGGCTTAAAGAATCCATATGTCAGCAAAGGGCGTAAAATACAGCTGCTTATGCTGCTGATAAGCCCGAAGCTTTACAGAATTGTTTACCGATTAAAAGCAAAAGGAGAGAACAAAAACATATGAAGCTGCAAACAACATTCAGGCTGAAGGAAGATTTTTTGTTAAAGCTTGTTTTGTATGCTTTCAGTATTATCCTTTTACTTAGCGGAAAGGTAATGTGGAATTATGTGACCGTCGCGATCGGCGGTCATATGCAGTTATGGTTGTATCTTGGTCTGGCCCTCTGCGGTGTCATTTTTTTTATGATATGCAAAAATGTCAGCGAAAAAACGCTGCTGGTAACAATGGCGTGTACGCTGATACTATGTATGTATGCCCTTATTGTCGGTGCAGATATAAAAAAACATCTGGTATACTATATAATACCTTTTATTTTTTATATATTTATTGCATGTGAACTTATCAGGGCAAAGAAAATGACAGCTTTTCTGCAATGCTTTTCAAATGTGATCGTCATACTTGCAGCTTTCAGTATTTTTTTCTGGTTTTTCGGTTCACTGCTGAATATTGTTCCCGGCAGGACAAGAATGACCTATCTTTGGGCAGAGAGACATAATCCTACATTTACTTACTATATGCTCTATTTTGAGAACCCTGTACAGGCTACCATTATGATGGGCAGAGAAATACCGCGTAATACAGGCTTTTGTCCGGAATCACCTGGATATTCATCCCACCTTGTGTATGCACTGGTAATAGAGGCTCTGTATTTCAAAAATAAAAATAAGTGGAAAACAGCGATACTTATCCTTGCGATACTTTCTTCACTTTCTACAAAGGGATTATTCTTTTTAATGGAATATTTCCTTCTGAGTTATTTGTTTACCCAAAGAAAAAAGGTATGGTGGAAACAGCTGCTGGTATTCTTCGGCGGAGTTCTGATCCTGGCGGGAGTTATCTTTGCAAGTTCCTTTATCATGGAAGAAAAATCTAATACAGGATCTTACAGTGTAAGATCTGATGATATAAGAGCAGAATTGCTGACATGGCTGGAGCATCCGATATTTGGCATAGGTCTATATGACAGCAGTGAGATAATAGCGAAGTTCAGGGTATACAGACCTAACAGCGGACTGAGCATGGGCTTGACAGCATTTATGGCTCAGGGCGGAATATATATGATAGCGATGTATTTCTTCCCCCCGTTATATATATTCCTCCGCATCAAGGATAAGGAGACGAGAAACAGATTTATTATAGCATTTGTAATGGTGATCACTGATTTTGTTCTGAGTATGGTACAGAATGTTCCGTACTTTATGTTCCTGATCGCTGTTTTGTATGGCGAAATGGTGTATATGATGCCCGGAAAAGGTCCTGCATTGAAGGAATATGTGGATAAGCTGCGTATAAGGCATTGAATAGCAAGGTTTTATCATATTTAACATCTTATGTATAATAAACAAGATTTGGAGACGAGTATATGGCACAGCCAAGTATAAAAAAGAATTATATATATAATACGCTTTACGAAATATTAGCCATTATTACACCATTGATAACAGCCCCTTATGTTTCGAGATTATTTCAGGCTGATGGTGTAGGTATCTATAGCTACACTAATACTATGGCAACATATTTTACTATGCTTGCAGCTTTAGGCGTAAAGTCATACGGACAGAGAGAGATAGCTCAGCACAGAGAGAATAAAGAGGAGTGCTCACGGCTTTTCTGGGAATTAGAGCTGATGTGCATATCTACAACTCTTATCTGTTTGCTTGGCTGGATCGTATTGATATTGTTCAGCAAGTCATATTCAGTATATTACCTTGTACTGACCATGACAGTTGTAGCTACTGCATTTGATATTTCATGGTTCTGGAGCGGACATGAACAGTACAGGTTCATTGTTATCCGTAATTCGCTGATCAAGATAGCAGGTATCGTGCTGCTTTTTACCTTTATACATAAAAAGGATGATCTGCTGCTTTACATCACGCTGATAGCCGCTACGGGGCTTCTTGGAAATATCTCCATGTGGAGCTATCTGCCGAAGTATCTCGTGAAGGTAGACAAGCGTACACTTAACATAAAAAGACATTATAAGGAAACAATAGTATACTTTATACCTACTGTAGCTACGTCAATATATACACTTCTTGATAAGGCTATGATAGGCTGGATAACACACGATGATTTTGAAAACGGATATTACGAACAAGCTACCAAGATAATAAATATATGCAAATCTGTTGTTTTTTCGATCAACACTGTTGTATCTTCACGTATGTCTTACCTCTTTGCAAAGAAGATGCATGATGAGATCATTGATAAGATGAAGACTACAATGAGCTTTATATTCCTTGTAGCCACACCTATCGTTTTCGGCCTTATCGGTGTATCAAAGAGATTTGTTCCGTTATTTTTCGGTGACGGCTTCGATAAGACTGTAACTATTCTCTATATCATGGCACCGCTCCTTATCATTATCGGTATGAGCAACTGTCTTGGCGGACTTTATTTTACCCCAAGCGGTCAGAGAGCGAGAAGCAACAAGGCTATCGTTACAGGAGCTGTAGTCAATCTTATACTGAATACTTTCCTTATTTATTTTTGTAAGTCTGTCGGTGCAGCTATTGCTTCTGTCGCTGCGGAAACTACTATAACGGTAATGTATATTTATATGGCGAGAGATTATTTTTCACCGATGAATATATTGAAATTAGCATGGAAGCGTATAGCAGCAGCTGTTATTATGCTGCTTACAGTATTGCTTATAGGTAATTTGTTCAGATCTTCATGGCCTGTACTTATCGTGCAGATAGCCTGCGGCGCTGCTGTATACTTTGGTGTACTGTTATTCATGAGAGATCGCTTTTTGCTGGAAAATATCAGAAAACTGCTAAACAGATTTATATATAAAGGAAGGAAGAATTGATATGATACCGATCCGTTTGGAATATCCTGAAGATTTTCTGAAGGATGAAATAATATCAGATTACCAGGTGTCTTCACAGATGAAGGAGATATGGGCAATAGAATTAGACCTGCTTGAACGCATTGACGAGATATGCTCAGAGCATAACATCAGATATTATGCCAGCGGCGGTACACTTCTTGGCGCTGTGAGACATAAAGGCTTCATCCCCTGGGATGATGATATAGATATTGCAATGCCCCGTGAGGATTACAAGCGCTTCTGTGCTTTGGCAGACAAATTCAGCGATCCGTATGAACTTCAGTTTTACGGAAAGACCGAAGGATACTTCACAGGTCACGCTCAGCTCAGAAACAGGAACACAGTTGCCGTACTTAGATCTGCGTGCGATAAGTATTACCGTATACCATACAATCAGGGTATATTTGTTGATATTTTTCCGCTGGATGCAATTCCGGATAATGAAGAACTGCGTGTAAAGCAGGCAGAAACGGTCAAGAAATACCGCAGCGCAGCAATAAAGCTTTACCGTGTAACAGAGGGCTATATCCCGGAAAAAGCAACGATAAAAAGAAAGATACTCCATGCGGTTTGCTCACTGCTGCCTGAGAGATTCTCATATCGCCATTATTATGAAATGTTCTTAAAGGAATGTGAAAGATATAATGGTACAAAAACAGAGTATGTCACTATGCTGAGTTTTATGCCTGATAATATGAAGCTCAAAATAAAAAGCGAGTATCTTGGGCATCCCGTAAGAGTGCCATTTGAGTTTACTACTATTCAGACAGAAGAAAACTCTGACGCTGTATTAAGAGTACAGTACGGTGATTATACGGTACCTGTCAAGGGCGGCTGTTATCATGGCGGTGTTATATTTGATACGAATGTACCGTATGAAACATGGAAAAAGCAGGGTCACTCTGTAAAGTGATCGGCGGTTGAGAGGTGAAGCAATATGAATATAGCTCAGATCAAAGACAGCGTTCTGAGGGAAGACCTTGAATGGCTGAGTAAGTGCAGCATACCTTTTGAAGAATTGAAAGGATGCACTATAATTGTGACAGGTGCAACAGGTCTTGTCGGATCTCAGACAGTCAGAGCGCTTTCCTTTGTAAACGATACACATGACTTGGGTATGCGTATAATAGCATCAGTCAGAGACAGAAAAAAAGCAGAGCAGATATTCGGCAATGATGATATCGAGTATCTGATCGGTGATGTCACAAAGCCGCTTAGCGTAGATGGCAAGGTTGACCATATTATCCATGCGGCAAGTATCACATCTTCAAAAACTATGGTATCAAAGCCTGTTGAAACTATAGAAACGGCTGTTGAGGGCACAAGAAATCTTCTTGAACTGGCAAAGGAAAAAAATGTAAAGAGTTTTTTGTATATATCATCAATGGAAGTATACGGATCATTTGCTGCTGAAAAATACGTATCAGAAGAAGATATGGGGTATATAGACCCCCTTGCTGTACGAAGCAACTATCCGCTTTGCAAACGCCTTTGCGAAAATATGTGCATAGCATATGCCGAAGAATTTGGTATACCTGTAAAGATCGCAAGGCTTTCACAGACATTCGGTGCAGGCATACTCCCCGGTGAAAACAGGGTATTTGCTCAGTTTGCACGCAGTGCCATCAGCGGAACAGATATAGTCCTGCATACAAAGGGCTTGTCTGAGGGAAATTATTGCTATACAAGAGATACTGTTGCGGCCCTGATCTTACTTATGCTCAGAGGCAAGGACAGGGAAGCATATAATGTGTCAAATGAGGAATGTCATACTACTATCGCTGATATGGCGAAAATGGTAGCTGATGTGATAGCAGAAGGCAGTATAAAGGTAATATTTGATATTCCTGAGGGGAATACCTATGGCTATGCCGCAGATACAAAAATGAAGCTGAATACATCGAAAATCAAAGAACTTGGCTGGAAACCTTCTGTTGGCCTTACAGAAGCGTATAGACGACTGATGAAAAGCATGAAGGAAAGCGAGAATGGTGTATGATATGAAAAAACGTGATATCGGTATTGACTGCTTAAAGGGATTTGCCACACTTCTTGTTGTTCTTGGACATATCATTGACGGATATAAAAATGCAGGAGAATTCCCTGATAAAATGGGCTTGATGTCAGCAGGATATAAAATAATATATGCTTTTCATATGCCGCTGTTTTTTATGATAAGCGGATATGTTTTTCAGATGGCATATTTCAAAGATGGAAAGGCAAAGCCGGGTCTGAAATACCAAAAGCTTAACATAGTTGTATTGTTTTTTGAATTCGGTATACTCTTTGGACTTTTCAAAGTATTATGCGGCAGATTCACAAATGCAGATGTTACACTTCTTGATGTAGCTCTTATATGGCTAAAGCCTATATCGCCTTATTGGTATCTGTATTTACTTTTCTTCTATTACATCATCTTTTCTTCTTCGTTATTCCAGGCAAAACGCAGCAGTGCCGTGATAGGGGCAGTGTGTCTGATATTAAGTCTGCTCAGCAGCTTTATCCCTTCTCAGATAGGTGCCTATTTTGAGATAAAACATTTCCTGTATCATCTCACATTTTTCTGGTTCGGCATTATGCTTCAGCGTGGTGAATTTAATAAATTCAAAAGTTTATCTGTTGGTATAGCAGGTGCAGTCATTGCTGTGGTACTCATGATAGCCCTGCGAAATAAAGCATCATCTTATCAGTATATACCGGGTGCCAATATTATTATCGCTTATGGCATATCGCTGTTTTTATATGATATCTTTCATACTTTCTTCAACAAGGAAGCAGCTCTGCGGACTAATGCGCTGAGCTTCATCGGAAGGTATTCGCTGGAGATATATGTGCTTCACTGTATCTTTACAGCCGGAAACAGAGTCATACTTCCTAAAATGCATATTCACGGTTTCTGGCTCTCTATTGTTTGTAATATGGTGATAAGTACGGCTGTTCCGATAATTATCGCATTGGTATGCAAAAAGCTTAATATCCACAAGCAGATCTTTCAGCCTGTAAAATACCTGAAAGAGAAAAAGCAGATCTCCACTGGAGACTGAAAAAATTGAAAGGAAATAAGGTTTGTAATACTGCCATATAGTCATCTTTAGATCAAACAACATTACATCAGCAAACGATTATAACATAAATTATGAGCACAAATAAAAGAATACAATGGGTAGATATGGCTAAGGGACTTGCTATTATTTTAGTGATAGTCGGCCATACTATCGGAAATCCTATAATACGTGGGTTAATTTTTCTTTCCATATGCCGCTGTTTTTTATTCTCAGCGGATATACATCAAAATGTCCTGAGAATAAAACAGCCTGGCAAGTAAAAACTAAAAGCGGCGTACAGCACCTGCTTTTGCCGGCATATATAATATATGTAATACGGATCGTACTTCTTGTGCTGATCAGGGATAAAAAGGTCAGTGCAGTGGGATGTCTCCTGTCTATGCTCTTTGCAAGCGGAGATAAAACGGTGATTGCCGGTATTGAGATACCTGAATTCGGCATGATGTGGTTTCTTGTAGTGCTGTTTGGGATGAAATGCTTATACGAAGCGATATCATTGCTGACAGGGAATAAGTATATGTTTATTATTTCCCTTATTGTAAGCACGTGCGGCGTATTGATCGGATCGATCTTATTCCTGCCGTTTTCATTTGATCTGATAATGTCAACGATGCTGTTTTTCTGCATAGGTCAGAAGCTGAGATCATTTGAGCTAAGCAGCAGTCCGATACTGAAGCTGCTGATCTCAGGGGCGGTATGGTCAGGTCTGTTCGTACTGATCTTTGCCATATCGGATCATTATCTTGAACTGGCTATGAGGAGGTATCCACTTTACCCGTTATGTTATGTAATGGCAGTATCGGGATGTTTGACTGTTTTTATAGTCATGATCAAGCTGGAAAAAATAAAAGTTATAACAGCGGTGCTGTCATGGTTTGGAAAGAATTCCATTTATATGTTCATTGTTCATGCATTTGATATGCTATGGCTTGACCTGTTAAAGAGGATATCAGACGATCCCCCTGTTCTTTCTGTCATAAGAACGGCAGTTGATGTGATAGTGCTGATAGTGTATGTAAAAGTCATAAAAATGATAAAGTCAGATAAAAAAGTAAAATCAAATTGAAAGGAAAATAATTATGTACGATTACCTTATAGTCGGCTCCGGCTTATACGGAGCAGTATTTGCTCATGAAGCAAAGAAAGCAGGAAAAAAAGTTCTTGTTATCGATAAGCGTCCTAATATTGCAGGCAACGTTTATACACAGGAGACAGAGGGCATAAATGTTCATGTTTACGGTGCTCATATCTTCCACACTAACAACAAGGAAGTATGGAACTATGTAACACAGTTTGCTGAGTTCAACCGTTTCACAAACTCACCTGTAGCTAACTATAAGGGCGAGCTTTATTCTCTGCCTTTCAATATGTATACCTTCAACAAGATGTGGGGCGTGGTAACTCCTGAAGAAGCTGCTGCAAAGATAGAAGAACAGCGCAGGGAGATCACAGGTGAGCCTAAGAATCTTGAAGAACAGGCTATCTCACTGGTCGGACGTGACATCTATGAAAAGCTTATCAAGGGCTACACAGAAAAGCAGTGGGGACGTGACTGTAAGGAGCTCCCATCATTCATTATCAAGAGACTTCCTGTACGTCTTACATTCGATAACAACTACTTCAACGCTCTCTATCAGGGTATCCCTGTAGGCGGCTATACTCAGATGGTAGCAAATATGCTTGAGGGTATCGAAGTACGTCTTAATACAGATTATCTTGCAAACAAAGCTGAGCTTGATGCTCTTGCTGAAAAGGTGGTATACACAGGCGCTATCGATGCATACTTCGATTTCAAGCTTGGCACTCTGGAGTACAGAAGTGTGCGCTTTGACACAGAGCTTCTTGACAAGCCTAACTTCCAGGGAAATGCCGCTGTGAATTACACAGACAGAGAAACTCCCTGGACACGTATCATTGAGCATAAGTGGTTTGAATTCGGCAAGGATAAGAACGGCAATGACCTTCCTAAGACGGTCATCAGCCGTGAGTACAGCTCTGAGTGGAAGCCGGGCGATGAGCCTTACTATCCTGTTAACGATGAGAAGAACGGTGCTCTGTATGCTGAGTATAAGAAGCTTGCCGAGAGCGAAAAGAACGTTATCTTCGGCGGCCGTCTTGGTGAATACAAGTATTATGATATGGACACAGTTATTGCAGCTGCACTTGAACTGTGCAAAAAAGAGCTGAAGTAAGAATAGTGCGAAACATCTGATTTTTACTTGACTTTCAGCAGAGATTATAGTATAATTAAATGAACGGTACGTGTTTATCATGCGCCGTTCATTTTGCATATGCAGATGTATCGAAGGAGGTTATATGAAGCATAAAATTTCAGAAATGCTTAATATGCTTGAGCAGGAGCATATTGTAAAGCATTTGCAGTCACTAAGTGATGAGGAACAGCTTAAAATGGTCTCACATATCGAATCGCTTGACCTTTCTGTTCTTAATGCAGGAGATGTCGAGGAAAAAAGAGGCAAGTTTGAACCGCTTCACGCAGCTACTCTTTCTGATATCGCTCAGAATCGTGAGCATTATACAAACCGAGGCTTGGAAGCTATAAGAGAGGGCAAGGTAGGTGCTGTTCTGCTGGCAGGAGGTCAGGGAAGCCGACTTGGTTTCGATCATCCAAAGGGAATGTTCAATATAGGTGAAAATAAGGAACTCTATATATTTGAATGTCTTATAAACAATCTGCTTGACGTTGTAAAACAGGCAGGAGCATGGGTACCGCTGTTTATTATGACAAGTGCTGATAACAACAAGGAGACCCGTGAATTCTTTGAGGCGCATAACTATTTCGGATACAGCGGTGATAATGTATGGTTCTTTATACAGGAACAGCTGCCTACAGTTGATACGGAAGGAAAGCTCATGCTTTCAGGCAAAGGCAGGATATCTATGGCACCTAACGGCAACGGCGGATGGTATGCCTCTATGGCTAAGACAGGTATGCTGAAGATCGTTCAGAAAGCAAAGATAGAATGGCTGAATGTATTCGCTGTTGATAATGTATTGCAGAGGATAGCAGACCCTTGCTTTATCGGTGCGGTTATTGAATCAGGCAAGGTTTCGGGAGCTAAAGTAGTTGCTAAAGCTGCCCCTGAGGAAAAAGTTGGTGTACTGTGCCTGGAGGATGGAAAGCCTTCAATAGTTGAATACTATGAAATGACGGACGAGATGATACATCGCCGTGAATCTGATGGAACACTTTCATACAACTACGGAGTTATACTCAATTATCTGTTCCGTGTGGACAAGCTGAACAATACGCTGTCTGTAAAGCTTCCGCTTCATCGTGCTTTCAAAAAGCTGAAGTATATGAACAGCAAGGGAGAGGTAATAACTCCCGATGAGCCTAACGGATACAAGTTTGAGACTCTTGCACTTGATATGGTAAAGCTTCAGGACAACTGCCTTGCTTATGAGGTAGACAGAAGCAGAGAATTTGCACCTGTAAAAAATAAAACAGGAGTAGATTCGGTAGACACTGCCCGTGAACTTTTAAAGGCAAACGGCGTAGAAATATGAGGCGTAAATGAATAAAGAGCATCGATGGGGGCATCCTGATTGTGAGGGTGTCTCCATTTTTATATCAGGCAGCATAGTATGAGATGTATTAAATTGACCATGAAACGGTCTAAAATATACAAATGGTAAATTTGGGGAATATAATCTCAAATTGTATACAAAAATTTCTTAAAACCTATTGACTTTTTGTAAAAACTGGTGTATTATATATAATCATATACCGTTAAAAATTAAAGAAAAGAGGTTGATTTAAAATGAATAAAATGAACAATTTTGAGGTACTCACCATGATAGGTACTATGATCGACAGTCTGAATTTTGAAAACAGCATGGCAGAGTCTATGCACTGGCATGTTACTGACAACGGAGCTATTGTTTATACAATGGACAGGGAACAGACAAAGAGATTCATTGAACCACTGCTTGACAGCGATGAGTCTTATGAATACGAAAAGGCTGCACTTGTTTTTGAAGATATTGAAAGAGGATATGAGATAACAAGGGTAATACTCGATTCAGGTGATGAGTATGAGCTGGATGAAGCTATACACAATATCTACTATGGTGATGTGCTGAATGCATATTACAGCCTGTGTACTTCACTGGTATGCGTTGTAAGCGAAACTGTATAAGCGATACTGCAAGGTATTTTCTGTAATAACGCATGAAAAGCTGATCGCATTTTTATACTGATCTGCTGACATTTAGAGTATCAGAATTATCAAAATTTAAGGCAGTACCTTACATGGCCGTAAGTCGGTCTTTGTAAGGTACTGCCTTATTATTTATGAGAGCATAAGCGGCTCTGTATCAGTTATTCATTGTCCTCGTAATATACCATAGCTATTACCGTGATGTTGTCCTTGCAGCCTGTTTCGAGCGATTTCCGGACAAGCTTTATAAGCCTCTCTTTAAGCGGCTCAGGGTACTCAAGTATCTCCTCTATGTCAAGAGGCGAAACACAGTCAGAAAGCCCGTCTGTACACAGCAGCAGTATGTCGCCGTATTCCATACCATCCAGTGGGATGAAGTCTATCTGAGGGTCTGATTTGAGGTTGCCGAAAACAGGGAAGATTATGTTGCGGTGAACATGGGTCTTGCGCTCCTCCATAGTTATAGAGCCTTCCTCATAGAGAAGCTGCACCAGTGACTGGTCACGGGATATCTGCTTTAGTTTTCCCTGACGGAAACGGTAAAGTCTTGAATCACCCACATTGAAAGTCATGATGTTCTGATCCTCGTCTACAGCAAGTCCGCAAAGGGTTGCCTGCATATTATGGGTCTCAGGATCAGAACGGCTGTAATCCGCAAGCTTGCGGTGTATATCCAGAAGGCCGCTTTCAAGGTCAACAGTGCTGTCGTATCTAAGGTCACGCACCATTTCAAGGCACATAGCAGATGCGAGTTCACCTGAGCGTTCTCCCGAAACTCCGTCGGAAACAGCAGCTATAAACGGAGCGTGGATGGTCTGCTCGGATATTCCCGAGTCGATAACATCTCTGTTTATGAGCAGTGCATCTTCATTATGAGGCATAACGCCTTTTTCAGTAATTCCGCAGCAGTAAAACATACCACACCTCCTTTTATGTTATTCGCTGATACCGTAGAAAGTCATTCCGTTTCTGCACGTGATATCCAGCAGCTCCTGGACATCCATGCCTTTTATTTCGGCGGCTTTCTCGGCGGTATAAGCTATCATGGAGCTGTCACAGCGTTTGCCTCTGAAAGGCACAGGCGCCATGTATGGACAGTCCGTTTCGAGAAGAAGCTTATCCATTGGCACTTCTTCAAGCGCTTTCAGCGCTTTTTTTGCGTTTTTAAAAGTGAGAACTCCTGTGAAGCCGATGTACATTCCAAGCTTGATGATCTCTTTTGCTGTCTCGGCGGAACCGCTGAAACAGTGTACTACACCTCTCGGTCTGTGGCTTTTCAGTATACTCAGGGTATCCTCCGTAGCGTCACGGCTGTGGATGATAACGGGCATATCTATTTCTTTTGCAAATTCGAGCTGTTCTTCAAAAAGGCGTATCTGCTTTTCCCTGTCATATCCTTCATAATGATAATCAAGGCCTATCTCGCCTACAGCTCTTTCTTTCGGATTGGAAGCGATAGTTTCCTTAACTGCATCAAGATAATTCTCAGGGCAGTCATTGGCACATTCGGGATGAAGTCCTGCCGCCGCATAAATGAAGTCATACTTTTGTGAAAGCAGCGAATTTGCCACAGTATCCTCAACATTTGAGGATGCAAGTGTCACATACCGTACGCCCTTTTCGGGGAGAGAGGATACAAGTTCATCTCTGTCCTCGTCGAAAGCATGATCGGTATAATGTGAATGGGTATCAAATATATTATGGTACATAGTCATTATTCGGCAGCTGCTTCTTCTGTGGGAGCCTCCTCAGCAGGAGTTTCCTCAGGTTGTGTCTCCTCAGGAACGGTAACTATCTCGTTTTCGCCCAGAGCCTCGCCTTCTTCGAGAGGAGCATTTATAGTAGCCCTCTGCTCTGTTACAGGTTCAGCAGCCTGATCGCTGCTGTCGCTGTTATCAGCAGCAGGTGAGTCTGAGCCGAGGTTTTTGTCAGTGAAGTAATTCTCAACAATGCTCTTGATGAACTTTTCACTTGGGAGGAAGTCCTTATCAGCATCTGTACCGTCGATAGTGATGGAGAGAGCGATAGATGTACCGTTCTCGAACATATTCTTTATCGCTGTCTTGTGGTTTTTGTAGTCAACGCTGGTAACAGTTGTATCACTAATAAGGTTGATGATAGAGTTGAAGCTTCCGTCGAAACCGTCAGCGATACGCTTGCCGTCAGCCTGGTTTATCATAGCAGCAAGGAGGGCTGCACTCTGGAGAGCACGTTCTCTTTCTCCGCCCTTGAACATTGAGTAAGTAACAAATGTCTCGATCTGTGAAGCGTTCATGTATTCGCTGCTGCCGTCACCCTTGAAGCCTGCGATATCAACGTTTACTTCATAGCTGACACCGCCGAAGATGTCACAAAGCTTTTTAAACGCAGTTGAGTCGAACTTCATGTATCTGTCGATGGTGATGCCGAAAGATTTCTGAACGAAGTCAACAGCCGAATTAGCGCCGCCTCTGTCGTATGAATCCTTCAGTCTCTGCTGAGAGCCGTCGATAAGAGATATGGTATTTGTAGGAAGTCCGATGAATACTATCTCCTTCTTTATCGGGAGCGAGCGCATGAGAATGAATGTTGATGAACATCTCTGCTCCGGTTCATCGAGTATGAGAAGAACAGTGTGGTTATCAGCATAAGATATAGTCTGACTTGTTCTCGGAGTAGGCTCAGGAGGAGCGTCAGTCTGTCCGAAACCGAAATATCGGTAAATTCCGTATGCAGCACCTCCGACTATTATAAGGCCTATGAAGATCGTAACGAGAAAAGGAACTGCAATTGAGCCCGATTTTCTTTTTGCCATGATGTATGGCTCCTTTCTGTAATGTTTTTTACAGATACCAAATAATTCAGGTATCTAAACTATGCGTATAAAGACGAAGCTGAAAAATATTCGTCGGAAAATGAATAAAAAAGTTTTCCAAAATGGGGGGTTAAAAACTTGTCCGCATAACTGCGTTTATCAACACAGTTTTCCACATTTTCAACATTGCGGTTTCCCCGATGATGTTTAAACACAAGATTCAACAGTCTGTTGAAAACGAACAGACATTCCACGAGAATATGAAAAATGTTGAAATATGATATTGCAAATTCACAGGTTTGTGATATAATATAAAGAGGACATTTCAGAAAATATTATCAAGCCCCTTGACAACGGAGCCTATGTCCTTGAAGCTTACACCTGCTTCATCCATTAGATTATAGACGTCAGAAAGCCCGAAGCTTCGCACTTTTTTGCCTTGCCTCAGAGCGTAGTTGACTGTCTGTGCAGTGCCTGAGCGTGGATTGCGCTCATCGAAAAAAGCAAGCACAGCCGCAGAGTTGTCAGCCATGTAATAATTCCGCACCTTATAGAGGTCAGCATTCGTTCCTTGTCTGCCGCTTTTGCCGTAGACCACTGATGGGTCACTGTTGAGAAGTATAAGACAGTCGGCGCTATTTTCAACATCACAGAGAAGACTCCGCACATCCTTGCGGAAAAATCGTGAATGTCTCAGGAACGGCATTGCTCCGATGAGCCTGATATCCTCGCTGCTCTTTTTTTTCAGCAGAACATACTCCGCAGCCCATAAGTCGGTGCCGTCAGCGAGACCGCTGAAGAAATCGGTATAGCCTTTTTCTATTGCCATATCGATATACCGGTAGAGCATAAGCCTTACCACAGCACGGGTCAGATGGATATTATCAGGGTCATCTTTATAAGGGAGTATAGCCTTTTCACGGTGTCCTGTAATACATATCGTCCGTTCGGGGCGAAGCTCCGCATTTTCAGGACTGATAAGCACAGCACCCGAATCAAGGGATGTAAGCATGGAACACCTCCACTATAAATAATAATATCGGAAATATCATTACCGATTATACCATATTTTATTATACATTTCAAGTTATTTTTAAAATTATCTGTTTGCTGTCCGGACAACAGCCTGCAAAAATATGTGTACAAATGAAAGGAAGATAAGTATGAAACCTTACCTTAAAAGAGCATGGGCAGAAGTTTCGCTGCCTCAGCTGAGAAAAAATGTTGAGATAATACGAAGTCTCAATTCTGACAAGACTGAGATAATGGCAGTTGTAAAAGCCGACGCTTACGGTCACGGCGACGAGCATATCGTCCGCTGTCTCGCAAACGACTGCGGCATCAGATATTTTGCGGTGTCAAACCTCGACGAAGCCATAGCTGTACGCAAATTCGCTCCTCAGGGAGAAATACTCATTCTCGGCTACACTCCCCCCGAGTATGCACACGAGATATCGATGTACAACATCATACAGGGCGTAGTTTCAACGGAATACGCAGAAGCCCTTGTTAAAAACACTCCACAGCCTATACGCTGCCACATAAAAATTGACACAGGCATGGGACGTATCGGTCTGAAGCATGATACTCCACAGCAGTGCGCCGCAGAAATAGCTGAGATGATGAAGATAGACAAGCTGTCCGTCGAGGGCATATACACCCATTTTGCTGTAGCAGACAGCGATGATCCTGATAATATAGCATATACCGACAAGCAGGAGAAATTCATCACAGATACTTACGATGTTCTCGCTGCACAGGGTATAAAGCTGCCTCATCTCCATTTCATGAACAGTGCAGCTACCTGCTACAGAAACAGCGAAAGAAGCACTCTTTCCCGTGCAGGTATCATCCTCTACGGTCTGCACCCGGATGTAAGCCTTGATATCCCCGAGGGACTTGAGCCTCTCATGGAGCTGAAAGCTGTCATCTCCCATGTCAAGACCGTCAGCAAGGGCGACTGCATAAGCTACGGCAGAACATTCAGAGCCGACCGTGAAATGCGTATAGCTACGGTAACTATCGGCTATGCTGACGGCTATTCACGCCTTCTCAGTTCAAAGGGAGAGATACTCGTTCACGGCAAGCGCTGCAAGATAACAGGCCGTGTCTGCATGGACCAGCTGATGATAGACGTTTCCGACG
>JAFOMV010000052.1 GCA_017418765.1 Ruminococcus sp.
AGAGACGGCCATGCAGTTATTGACCATACTCAGTGCGTAGGATGCGGTATCTGTCAGGAACAGTGTGCGCTTGACGCTATCAACTGATTTATTGATACTGCTCACAGCGTTCCGCAGTATTAATGGAGGAGAACAGTATGAAAGTCAGGAAAATAAACTGTCCGTACTGCAATATCGCTATGAAGTACGTCGGTACAAAGCGTATTCAGCTGGGAAAAAGCAATATAATATTTGAACACCTTGACAACTGGCTTTCGGGCGCACTTCCCGTCAGCATTTATGAATGCCCGAAGTGCCTGAAGCTCGAATTTTTCAGATACAGGAAGTAAAGGGGCAAAACAATGATACAGATAGAAATATACGAGGAATTTGAAAAGTGGCTGGATGACCTTCTGGAAAACAACAATATGCCTGAGAATACTGCTGCTTTCAATTTTAACCTTTACGAAGAATCAGTGGAAGACCATATCTACGGCGTTCAGCTCATAGCTTCAGAGCGCTTCGACAAGGATGACCCGGACTGGCCATGCGATGAAGTCTGGTCTTCCGAGGAAGATATCTTCTGCGTTGACACCTCCGATGAGGAGGATACAGGCTGGAAACACGCTCTTGCACTTATAAGCGAGATGTGCTGTGAATACCTGGAAAACGGAAAATACAAAGCTGTCCTTCTGGATTCACAAGGAATAGGAATAGGATTTGTGGACGGCGATATAGACCTTATTTATAAGGCAGAAAAGGAGTAATCATGCCTGATTATATGGATGATATAGGCACACTTCCAACATCACCTGAATCCCCATCACCTGATAATGCTGAAACTTCGGCAAACAGCTACGATACGCAGTCGGGTTACAGCAATGCTCAGAACAGCGGCTACAGTCAGCAGTCTGGCTACAGCAGTGCTCAGAACAGCGGCTACAATTCGCAGTCCGGCTACGGCAGTGCTCAGAACAGTGGCTACAATTCACAGTCGGGCTACGGCAGTGCTCAGAACAGCGGCTACAATTCACAGTCTGGCTACGGAAATTCCGAAAACAGCTATGCAGGAAGTGTCTACGATCAGAATTACGGTGATCCATATGCAAATTCATCTAATAATATACTGAGAGCTTCTAAGGGTATGGATGCAGGCGATATAGCAAAGTGTGTCCTTGCAGCAGTGGCAGGCTCTATTCCGGGTTTCCTGTTATGGATCATTTTAGGCAAAGCAGCACTTACCAGCATGACAGCAGGTATCATGCTTGGTCTTATATCCTCTATATTTCCCGTTCTGCTCTCGATAGGCACATTCATCGGTTATTACTATGTCACAAAGGACAGGCTCGTATCTAATAAACAATCACTCATTATATGCATATCCGTTATAGCTGTCATGATACTGCTTGCAAACAGGATAGTATTCGCTATGCAGCTCTCGGAGATATGCAATAATATGAAAGAACTTCTGAGTACTTTCTCCGGCTTTATGGGAGTCTCATCCTCCGAATTAGATGGTCTTCTTGAAAATATCGATACAAAGGAGATAACCAAGGAAATAACAGGATATGAAAAGGTCAATTTCGGAACTTGTTTCATTCACCTCGGTTCTATCCTCGATAAGCTGGAAATGAAAGGTGATTATTTGTTTAACCAGTTAAAGTGCTTTATGTTTGCATTCACAGGAAGCGCCATTCTGATCAAACACGCTCAGAAGCGCAATATAATATAAAAGATATCTTATAAAGGAGTAAATATAAATGGAAACTAAATCAGTTATGATAGTCGGCGTAGGCGGACAGGGTTCGCTTCTCGCTTCAAGACTTCTCGGAAACGTTCTTCTCGCACAGGGCTATGACGTAAAGGTCAGCGAAGTACACGGAATGTCTCAGAGAGGCGGCAGCGTTGTAACTTATGTAAAGTACGGCGAAAAGGTATACTCCCCTGTTATCGAAAAGGGCGAGGCTGATGCTGTTATCTCATTTGAGCTTCTCGAAGCCGCAAGATGTCTGCCATATCTCAAAAAGGGCGGCCATCTTATCACTTCAACTCAGCAGATAGACCCTATGCCTGTTATCACAGGTGCGGCTGAATATCCCACAGACCTTGTTGAAAAGATCAAGGCAAAGGGTGCTGACATAATAGCAGTTGACGCTCTTTCACTTGCTGAGGAGGCAGGCACAGCAAAGGCTTCAAACGTAGTTCTCATGGGCGTTCTCGCTTCACGCATGGACTACCCCGAGGAGCTCTGGCAGAAAGCTCTTGAACAGTGCGTACCTGCAAAGTTCCTGGAACTCAACAAAAAGGCATTTGAACTGGGAAAGAATGCTAAGTGATCAGTGCTTAGTGAATAGTTGGATAAACTAAGCACTAAGATCTGATAACTAATAACTTCAAAATCCTGACACCTGAGAACTGACAAATCATTCTGTCAACTGAGACCTGTCAGATAATACTTCAACATAAAAGTCTAATTAAAAGGAGTATGAATATCCAATGGAAAGATATTGGAACGAAGAAATCGAGTGTTCATCCCGTGAAGATATGAAAAAGCTTCAGGATGAGCGCCTCGTGGCACAGGTAAAACACGTTTACGAAAACGTAAAATATTACCGTGACCTCATGGACGAAAAAGGCGTAAAGCCCGAAGACATCAAGAGTACAGAAGACCTTCACAAGCTTCCGTTTCTCTCAAAAGCCGATCTTCGTGAGGCTTACCCATACGGTCTCCTCGCAAAGCCGCTCAGCGAATGTGTGAGAATACACGCTACAAGCGGTACAACAGGCAAACGTGTAGTTGCTTTCTACACTCAGAATGACGTTGATATGTGGGAAGACTGCGTTGCAAGAGCTATCACTGCCGCAGGCGGTACAGAAGATGACGTTGTACAGGTAGCTTACGGCTACGGACTTTTCACAGGCGGTATGGGACTTCACGGAGGTTCTCACAAGAGAGGATGTCTTACTCTCCCTATGAGTTCAGGCAATACCGAAAGACAGATACAGTTCATGCGTGATCTGGGTTCGACTATACTCTGCTGTACACCATCATATGCCGCTTACATAGGTGAGACACTTCATGATATGGGACTTACTCCCGATGATATTCAGCTCAAGGCAGGTATCTTCGGTGCTGAGCCCTGGACTGAGGAAATGAGACGTTCCATCGAGAAGTCGCTGGGTATAAAGGCATTCGACATCTACGGCCTTACAGAATCAAGCGGTCCCGGTGTTGCTTTTGAATGTTCAGAACAGACAGGAATGCACATCAACGAGGATAACTTCATCCCTGAGATAATCGATCCCGAAACAGG
>JAFOMV010000053.1 GCA_017418765.1 Ruminococcus sp.
TAATACCTGCGGCATTTTCAAAAAGCTGAACGAGAGCATTGGTTCCGTCTATCTCAAGAACACGGCATCTTCTCTTTTCGCCGTTTTTTAGTCTTATCTCGGCAAGTTCGCCGTAGGTTACGTTTTCTACATCTTTTACGAGAAGCAGAGGACCTGCTGCTTCTTCAATTGTTCTGTATTCTCTTGGCATCAGTCATCCTCCTTTTCAAGCAGATCGTTGAGTTCTGATGATATCTCTACCGAAAGCTTCCTGAATTCAGTATCCGTATCATCTTCGTGGACGTACTTGAAACGACCTATCTTCTCACGCACAGGCAGCTCTGCAACTGCTTCCACGTCTGCGCCTTTAGCAAGCACTTCTGCGGCTTCATCGTTGAAGTTGAGGATGAGCTGCATCATGTAGAGCTGCTTTTTCAGGCTGGTATAGGTATCTACTTCATGGAAAGCCAGCTGATGGAGGAAGTCCTCACGGATAGAGCGGGCAGTCTCCATTTTCAGTCTGTCGCCTGCTGAGAGAGCATCCATACCGATAAGCTTTACGATTTCCTTGAGTTCGGCTTCATCGTGGAGTATCTCCATGAATCTTGCCCTGTACTTCATCCAGTCTTTGGATACGTTGTTATCGTACCAGTCAGCCAGTGAATCAGCATAGAGAGAATAGCTGGTGAGCCAGTTTATAGCAGGGAAATGTCTCTGATAAGCCAGATTTGAATCAAGTCCCCAGAATACCTTTACGATACGGAGAGTAGCCTGCGATACAGGTTCCGAGATATCACCTCCGGGAGGCGATACAGCACCGATAACGGAAAGTGCACCTTCCCTGCCGTCGCTGCCCATTGATATAACACGGCCTGCACGCTCATAGAACTGAGCAAGACGGCTACCGAGATATGCAGGGTAGCCTTCATCACCGGGCATTTCTTCAAGACGTCCCGACATTTCACGGAGAGCCTCTGCCCAGCGTGATGTGGAGTCAGCCATGAGTGCTACGGAGTAGCCCATGTCACGGTAATATTCAGCGATAGTGATACCTGTGTAAACTGATGCTTCACGGGCTGCAACAGGCATATCAGATGTGTTAGCTATAAGAACTGTACGCTCCATCAGTGATTTTCCTGTATGCGGGTCTATAAGCTCAGGGAATTCGTTAAGAACATCTGTCATTTCGTTGCCACGCTCACCGCAGCCGATATATACGATGATATCAGCAGCTGCCCATTTTGCAAGCTGGTGCTGTGTAACTGTCTTTCCGCTTCCGAAAGGTCCCGGGATAGCTGCAACGCCGCCTTTAGCGATCGGGAAAAGGCAGTCAACTACTCGCTGACCTGTAACAAGAGGCATATCGGGAGAAAGCTTTTTCTTATACGGACGTCCACGTCTTACAGGCCATTTCTGGATAAGAGTCAGTTCCTTTTCGCCCTTGCCTGTGTCTATGACGCAAACGGTCTCGTCTGCATGGAATTCGCCCTCTGATATCTTCTTTACAGTACCCTCAACACCGTTTGGTACCATTATCTTGTGGAGAACTATATCAGTTTCGGGGACTGTGCCTATTACATCTCCGCCTGCTACTTTATCCCCTTCTTTTACTGATGGAGTGAACTTCCACTTCGGCTCTCTTTTGAGTGAGGGAACTTCAACTCCTCTTGCAAGGTTGTTTCCGCAGACTTTGCGGATATCGTCAAGAGGACGCTGTATACCGTCGAATATGCTTCCGATAAGGCCGGGGCCAAGCTCAACGCTCATAGGCTCGCCTGTGGATTCAACTTTTTCGCCTGTGCCAAGTCCTGATGTTTCCTCATAGACCTGTATTGAAGCACGGTCACCGTGCATTTCGATTATCTCACCGATAAGGCGCTTCTCACTAACACGGACAACGTCAAACATATTAGCGTCACGCATACCTTCGGCAACTACAAGCGGTCCTGAAATTTTTACTACTGTTCCTTTGCTGTACATTTCTGTTTATCCGCCTCTTTTCTAATTTAATATGTCGGAGCCGACAGCCTTTTCGACTGCCTGATGAAGTGCTCTCATACCATCGCCTGTATTGCCTTCGATTGCAGGTATAAGCACGATGGATGGGAGTTTTGCGCTCCTGTACTTGTTTATAGTATCGCTTACCATTGCGGCAGCAGGCTCAGTGTTGTAAATTACCGCAAATTCACTGGCTGCAAGCTTTGAGATAAGCTTTGATATTTTTTCGGGTTCGGTCTCACGGAATACTGAAAGTCA
>JAFOMV010000007.1 GCA_017418765.1 Ruminococcus sp.
ACAGCTGTTACAGTGCCGACTGAAGAAATTGCCGCTGAAACTTCTACTTCTGTGGTACGGACACGGCCTTCTTCATATGTGGAACATACCGATATACCTGAGCAGGCTTATCCTGTGACTACTGTGAAAACCACAGCTGCCGAAGAACAAATAGCTGCTGAAAGTGAAGTTCACGTTACGGAAACAAAGGCAGATTATATCAAGAACGGCAGATTCATAAGACGTCTTGACTATACGGAAAAAGCCGATGACAGCCGTGTACTTCTTGACGAAAATGGTGTACAGCACAGAGTAAAGGTGCAGAATGCTGACTCTATGAGCGCAGATGAGATAATAGCTATAATGGGAGATACGAGCTTCTGCGACACCAATGTATTCAGTTTTTCCGGAATGTACGAAGGCATTACAGGCGATACCTTTTTCTTTGTCATAGAACACTATTCCTATGTTCCCGAAACTGAAACCATATATTCAATAAAAATGAAAGTGTACTGCGTACAGCTTGATGACGGAAGCAAAGCCTATGCGGTAAAGCTGCCGCAAAGCGACGGATATTATCTGTATACTGTATCGGAAAAAACAGATGAGGAGATCTACTGGAGAGGAAGATAATGATAGCCATGACAGTATATTCTGAAAGTCATTCTTGACATAAAGCACAATTGAAAGACATCCACGATGTTAAATTTACCAAAAATATGCAGATATATGCAATTATATTTTACATTTGCGAAAAAATGTGGTATAATGTAAGAAGCAGCAGAATGTAAGGCAGCCGAAGCCGAAATTTCAGAATATGCTGTATCTATAGGCATGATACGGCAGGAAAAGGAGTATTATTATGCTAAACGGAAACCTATCTATCTCTAAGCGGTTGGTATCTGTTATTGCTGTATTCGCTGTAATAATGACTGTATTCCTGGCATTTCCCGTGCATACAGCCAATGCGGCAGGAAATGACCTGTATGTTGGATATTCAGGCAAGAGCAATAACTTCTCTACCGTGCAGGATGCCGTAAACAAAGCGGCTTCCATCAACCCATCCAATGAATCTCAGCGAGTGACTATCCACATCGCTCCCGGCACTTACCGCCAGCAGGTAATAGTGCAGACTCCATACATTTCTTTCGTAAACGATGAACCATCCAAAGGCGATGTTGTACTTACATGGTACTACGGCATAGGCTATAAATACTACAGTGCCAACGATAAGGGCTGCTATGACGCAGGGCTTGCAGGCAAAAAAAGCGGCAAGAACACGGCTAAATACCGCTGGGGCGCTACTGTACAGCTATGGCCTAAAGCTACTTATTTCAAGGCTCAGAACATCGTATTTGAAAACTCATTCAACCGCTATATCACCAAAGAGGAGATAGCTGACGGTGTTGAATGTACAAATGAAACTTTAAAGGTACAGCGTACAAGCAGCGCTGATATCCGTTCAAAGGCTTACACAGAACGTGCAGCAGCTCTTTCTGTTGATACAGGATATGCTGAATTTCTTAACTGCAAAATGCTGTCAAGTCAGGACACTCTTTACACAGGCGGTTCACCTCAGTATTACAAGAACTGTCTCATCGAGGGTCAGACAGACTATATATTCGGCGGAAGCAACGCTGTATTCGATCAGTGTGAGCTTCGCTGGAAAGGCTACAGTGCAGGCGCTCTTGGCGGATATATCACGGCTGCAAGAGCACAGGGCGATCCCTATACAGGCTACCTTTTCAGCAACTGCAAAGTAACAGCCAATAAGGAACTCACAGTCAAGGCAGGATATCTGGGCAGACCCTGGAGCGATACAGCTAAGGTGCTCTTTGTGAATACTACTCTCCAGGACGGCAATATGATAGCTCCCGAAGGCTGGTATTCAATGAGCGGTGTTCAGCCTGAGACAGTCGGTGGATTCAAGGAAAACGGCACTAAGCTGGCTAACGGCACAAAAGTCGATCTTTCCAAGAGAAAGGGACATACCGTATCCGACAGCGATGCTGCTAAAATCAATCTGAAGAACTACATGAACAACTGGACTCCATCCTTTATGAACGCTTCAGCTGCTCAGCAGAACAGCGGACAGGAACAGGTACAGCAGCCTGTTGTTACTGCTGTTGACGGTGCGATAAAGAGCTGCGGAGGATGGTTCGAGGAAGTCTTTGCAGAGTGGGACAGCTCAAAGATAGGCTCAAATGTCAAGGTAAGCTATGCTCCCGCAGGCTCATCTTCATTTACATCAGTTGACTCAGACCTCATCAGAGGTTCAAGAGTTGATATCCCCGGTCTAAAGGGCAATACAGAGTATACCATGAAAATAGAAGGCTCTAACGGCTCTGCACAGTGCAAAGCCAAGACTATGTCATTCGACAGAAGCGGTTACGCTCACTGGAACTATAATTCAGGCGTAGGCGCTTATAACAATGATGGTACTCTCAAGTCAGGCGTTACCGTTATCTATGTTACAAATTCAAACAAGGATACTATCACATACGGCGGAAAGAAAGGCCTTTACAATATATTCTACAGCGCTAAGCCAAAGAATGTGGTATTCCGACTTATCGGCAATATAGACGTTCCGTCGGGCGCTAAGGCAAATGACGGCAAGCAGAATGACGGTTCAAATATGCTCTACCTACAGAACGCTGAAAACGTTACTATCGAGGGTATAGGCTACAATGCAAACCTTAACAAGTGGGGCTTCGAGATGAAGCGCTGCACAAGCTGTGAGGTAAGGAATCTCTGGCTGGGACAGTACCCCGATGACGGCATCTCAATGACAGGTTCATCAGATTCCAAGTCAACACGTATGTGGGTACATAACAACACCATCGAAAAAGGCTATAACGCATACGCAGGCAACGGCACTGTTGACGCTGACAAGGCTGACGGTGACGGTTCAGCTGATATCAAGTGGTCTGAGTATGTCACTATTTCCTACAACGAATTCAAGGACGGACATAAGACTTCACTTGTCGGCGGAGGCCCTTCACAATTCCAGGACTGGATAACCTATCACCATAACTGGTTCAACAATACAGAATCACGTAACCCACGTGCAAGAAATGCACATATCCACAGCTACAACAACTACTTCTACAACAATAAACAGTACGGCATAGGTGCTTCCTACAATTCAAAGGTATTTTCAGAGAATAACTACTACGAAAAGGTAAATCTCCCTCTTGACGCTGTTAATATGGGAAGTGACGCTTATTCGGGAACTATCAAATCCTATGGTGACAAGTTCGATGGCTGTACTATGGGAAGCAAGCTTGCCTATAAGATAGTAAACTCAAAGTCGGAAAAGGCGAATATCAGCAATCTCAAATCAGGCGGCGAGGGATATGACAATTTCGATACTGATGCTAAAAAGATGTACAGCAGCTATACACTCCAGACTGCCGCTGCCGCAAAGGACGATGTAAAGGCTTATGCAGGCAGAATGCAGAACAAGAGCTACAATGCAGGCACATCTGTATCAGACAGCGGAAACGATAAGCTTCCCGTCAGCGAACCTCAGACAATAAAGAGCAGACTTATCTCAAGCCTCGTTGTAAAGGATACGGAGTACGGTCAATTATGGTCTATCCAGGAAAATGTCAGGGTAGGCGATAAGGCATTCAGTGACCGTGAGCATACATTAGCATCACTTCCGTTTTCAACAGAAAGCGAGCACATCATCACAGCCTGTGACTCGAAGAAGATCGATTCAGACCTGGCGGTACTTACAGCCGCTAAGGATGTGACAGTGGTAGTTGCCCTCGACAGCAGAGTTACAGCACCTCCTTCATGGCTGGATAGCTTCACACATCTTCGTACATTTATCGAGATAAATGACGGCGAGGAACTAAGGCGTTTTGAGGTTTATTCTATAGACCTTTCAGCAGGTCAGTCACTAACTCTCGGACCAAACGGCACTTCCGCAGGTGTTATGGGCTATACAGTCTTCGTTACGGAAAAGGTGGCAGAAGTTACAACTTCCACACTAACTTCCACAACAACAGTTACCACAACTGAGACTACTGCCCCTCCAATAACAGCAGGTCTTGCAGGCGATGCAAACTGCGATGGCAAGGTAAATCTTTCCGATGCAGTGATCATCATGCAGGCGCTTTCAAATCCGAGCAGATTCGGTGAAATGGGTACTGATAACAGCCATATCACCACACAGGGCAAACTCAACGCAGACGTTGAAGGCAACGGAAACGGCGTCACCAACAAGGATGCGCTTGAAATACAGAAGTATATGCTTGAACTTGTAGATAAGCTTGTAAATACCTGATACTTCAGGCAATACAGCAAATATCGGGCAGACCTTTCACAGGAAGGGGCTGCCCGTTTTTTACAGGTGTGACACAAGATTTACAGCCATACACAGCAATATTCCTGTAAGAGTCGGGATAAGGAAACTCAGCATTGTCCATTTCAGACTGCCTGTTTCCTTTTTTATCGTAAGGCAGGTAGTCGCACAAGGGAAATGAAAAAGCGTGAAGATGAGCATACAAATGGCTGTGGAAAAAGTCCAGCCGTGCTCGGAAAGCAGGGAATGGAGCTGCATGGTATCTGTAAGCTCAGTCAGACTTCCCTGTGCAAGGTATGTCATTATTATCATGGGCATGACTATTTCATTTGCAGGGAATCCAAGTATAAAGCCTAAAAGTATAACCCCGTCCAATCCCATGAGCTGTCCGAAAGGGTCAAGGATATCGGCGGCAATGGAAAGCAAAGTGCCATCAGCTATATGGATATTAGCCATGAGCCATATTATAAGTCCGCAAGGAGCAGCGGCAGTACACGCTCTGCCGAGTACGAATAATGTTCTGTCGAGTATAGAGCGTATCAGTACCCTGCCTATCTGTGGGCGGCGGTAGGATGGGAGCTCCAGCGTAAATGATGAGGTCTCGCCTTTCAGCACGGTGACAGAGAGAAGCTTTGATATGAGCAGTGTCATTATCACTCCCAGCATTATCGCACCAAGAAGGAGAAGCGCTGATAATACCGAAGACACAGCGCCTTTGCCTGTGATGAAAAACATTGTTATTATGGTGATGATGACAGGAAATCTGCCGTTGCATGGAACAAGCGAATTAGTGATCATCGCTATAAGTCTTTCACGTGGGGAATCAATGATACGGCAGCCTGTGACTCCGCAGGCATTGCATCCGAAACCCATCGACATAGTTATAGCCTGTTTACCGCAGGCGTTTGCACATCTGAAACAGGGGTCCATCAGAAACGCCATCCTCGGAAGATATCCGAGGTCTTCCAGAAGTGTGAACATGGGGAAAAAAATAGCCATAGGCGGCAGCATTACTGATACCACCCACGCAAGCACCTTATATATCCCCTGTATGAGCACTCCGTCCAGCCATGCGGGAGCACCGGCTTTCAGCAGCATAGCGGACATTTTACCGCCAAGACCGAAAAGCAGCCTGCCCAGCAGTTCAGAGGGGTAATTTGCGCCTATAATAGTTATCCACAGTATCACGCCTAAAAAAATCAGCATAATGGGTATGCCTGTTTTTGTGGCAAGCAGTATGCGGTCAAGCTTTCTGTCACGGCTGTAAGGAGCGTCTTTTCCACATCTGACTGTTGAAAAAGCAATATCAGAAGCAAGTTTTATTTCCGTGGCAATTATCTCATCACGTATCCTTTCGGCAGTATATCCTTTCTGCGAAAGCTCTGACAAAAAGCGGTTAACGGCGATATTCTGATCTGTATCCATATTATGCAGTTCTTCTGCTCTGCGCAATTGCTCAGTGTCTCCGCTGAGTATCCGAAGTGCAGCGGCTCTTGCTGATAAGTTTTCAACATCCCCGTTCAACAATGTTGAAAACCTCAGCGCCGCCTTTTCTATCTCATCAGAGAAAACAGTATGTATGCCATTGTGAACTTCGCTCTGAACAAGGTCAATGAGAGCGGTTTTCAATTCGTCAAGACCTGTTTCGTTTCGGGCGGAAGTCCCTACAACAGGAACTCCCAATGCCTCACTAAGCTTTGGTATATCCACATATATCCCTTTTTTCTCTGCTTCATCCATAAGATTGACGCAAACGAGCACTTTTTCGTTACATTCCATAGTCTGTAGTACAAGAACGAGATTACGTTCGAGGCA
>JAFOMV010000054.1 GCA_017418765.1 Ruminococcus sp.
AGGGAAAGTAATGGATATACGCATCAGTCCTTCCGTATTGAAAGGCAGAGTTGAGATTCCGTCATCCAAAAGCTGTGCCCACAGAGCAATAATCTGTGCCGCACTTTCCTCCGACAGCGAACCTTCCGTACTCAGCGGCATCAGCTTCTCAAAGGACATCGAGGCTACTCTCGGCGCTATGGAAGCTTTCGGCGCAAAGTGGGAAATGACCGACAAGGAAAGCGGTACTGTTACCGTATGGGGTATCGGCACTGACCGTGCAGAGGGTAAGCTTTCCATCGACTGCAACGAAAGCGGCTCAACTCTCAGATTCGTTATCCCGATTGCGGCTGCACTTGGCTATGATACGGAATTTATCGGCAGGGGAAGACTTCCTCAGCGCCCCATTGATATATACACCCGTGAACTTGGAAAAAAGGGAATAACATTCAATTACAACAACACCATGCCTTTTGACATAAGCGGACAGCTTACAAGCGGAAAATACGAGATAGAGGGAAATGTTTCCTCACAGTTCATAACGGGACTGCTGTTTGCACTTCCGCTGCTTGAGGGAGATTCGGAGATAATCCTCACATCTCACCTTGAATCACGTCCTTATGTGGACATTACTATCGACACCATGAAGCGTTTCGGCGTTGTCATTGACGAGACCGAGACAAGCTACACCATAAAAGGCGGACAGCGTTATCACTCCCACAGCGAGCGTGTGGAGGGCGACTACTCACAGGCGGCTTTCTTCTGCGTGGCAAATGCTATCGGCTCTGACATAGAGCTGGGAAATCTCTCACCTGACAGTGTGCAGGGGGATAAGAGGATAATCTCCATTACTGCGGATATCCTCAAAGACGGAGTTATCAGCTCTTTCAGAGAGGACTGCTCCGACATTCCCGACCTTGTGCCCATACTCTCGGTGCTTGCGGCATACGGCAGCGGAGAATCAGTGATATACAATGCCGAAAGGCTCAGAATAAAGGAAAGCGACCGCCTCGAAACTACAGCGGCAATGCTCAACGGCATCGGCGGAGATGTTACCGTGACCGATGACGGACTCATCATCAGACCAACCAAAAAACTAACAGGAGGAAAAGTGGACGGCTGCGGCGACCATCGTATTGTTATGGCGGCGGCAGTGGCAGCTCTCGGATGCACAGGCGATGTTATCATCACAGGTGCGGAAGCTGTTGAAAAGTCCTATCCCGATTTCTTCAAGGACTACACAATGCTCGGAGGTAAGGCGAATGTCATCAATTTGGAATAACAGGATATCAGTCTCAATATTCGGCGAGGCAAGCGGCCCTGCTATCGGAGTTACCATCGACAATCTCCCATCAGGCGAGTATATAGACACAGACGAGCTTGCAAGGTTCATGTCCAGACGCTGTCCTGAAGTCGGCGGCTATTCGGCTTCTCCATATGAGAATATGATGCCCCATGTGATGTCAGGCATTTTCAATGACCGCACCACAGGTACTCCGCTCTGTGCGTTCATTCAGAATATCCCGGAGGATAAGCCTGAGACTGATAATCTTGACAAGCTTGCACGTCCCGGCCATGCCGACTACACAGGTGCTGTCAGATACAAGGGCTTCAACGATGTGAGAAACAGCGGACATTTCTCCGACAAGCTGACTGCTCCTCTCTGCTTTGCGGGAGCGATATGCGGACAGATACTTGAGAGGAGAGGTATCTACGCAGGTGCTCATATCCTTCAGCTCCACAATATAAAGGATAATCCTTTTGACCTTGTGAACATCACAAGGGACGGCGTAAAAAGCGTAAGGGTAAAGGATTTCCCTGTTATCAATGACCGCAAGGGATGGATGATGCAGGAGGATATCGAAAAGGCACGCATTGCAGGCGAATCCCTGGGCGGAGTTATCGAGTGTGCGGCTGTGAATATCCCGGCAGGTATCGGCTCTCCGCTGTTTGACGGACTCCAGAACAATATCGCTCAGCTTATTTTCGGCATCCCCGGAGTTACGGGTCTGGAATTCGGTGCAGGCTTCCTCTCGGCTAAAATGGTGGGAAGCCAGAACAATGATGATTTCTATGTGGACGATCACGGTCACGTTGTCACAAGGACCAACAATCACGGCGGTATCCTCGGAGGCATATCATCGGGAATGCCCATAACTCTCAGAGTTGCTTTCAAACCCTCACCGTCAGTGGCAAAACCGCAGACAGCGGTCAACCTCCACGACATGACCGAAGAAAGCATCGAGGACATAAAGGGCCATGTACCATGCACCGTACCTGCGGCTGTTCCATGCGTGGAGGCTGCCGTGAATATAGCACTTCTCTCACATATGATAGATTACCCAAATTTCTGTTAAGGTGATTATTATGCAGGACGAGAATATCAAAAAAATGGCAGAGATGGCAGACACCGAGATAAGGGATGTTCCTACGCTGAATATCCTGCTGTGCTATCTGCTCTACAAAATAGACAAACCTGTGGAGACCGAACAGCTTTACGATATAGCTATCGGCACAGGGCTGGTGAATTATTTCTATTATCAGGATTCCATCGACTATCTCATCAGGAACGGACTTGTATCGGTACAAAAGGACGCAGAGGGCGTTGATTGCTACGTTATCGAGCCAAAGGGAGTTGCCTGTGCGAAACAGCTCAAGACCTACGCTCCCAAGTCTTACAGGGATAAGCTGGTGCTGGCGGCACTGAGATATTTCGCAAGGCGCAAGTATGAGAAAGAGCTGAAGATAGAGTACATCCCGGCAGGCAAGGGCTACTACACTCAGATACGTGTGCTTGATACCAACTGTGACCTTATGGACCTGAAACTGTATGCTCCCGACCTGACACAGGCAAAGCTGATAGGGGAGAAGGTGCTTCTCAATCCATCGGGATTCTACAGCAAAGTGATAGAACTTGCACTCTCAAACGAAGAACCGCCATATGATCTCAGCGATAACTGATATAAAGAAAAGGGTAATATATGAAATACGGACTTGTACTTGAAGGCGGCGCAATGCGTGGGCTTTTTACCGCAGGAGTTACAGATGTGCTCATGGAGAACGGCATATCCTTCGACGGTGCGGCAGGAGTTTCAGCGGGTGCAGCATTCGGATGTAATATCAAATCAGGACAGAACGGACGAGCAATCAGATACAATCTCAGATTTGCAGAGGACAAGCGCTTTTGCAGTGTGAAGTCACTTTTGACAACAGGTGATATGTTCGGGGCGGAATTCTGCTATCACACCATCCCGGATGAACTGGATATATTCGATTCAGCCGCATTTGAAGCCTCGCCAATGGATTTCTGGGTAGTCTGCACCGACATACTTACAGGCAAGGCAGTTTATCACAGAATGAACAAAGTCAGCTATTCCGAGCTTGAATGGATAAGAGCATCTGCATCCATGCCAATGTTTGCACGTATCGTTGAAGCTGACGGAAGAAAGCTCCTTGACGGAGGGATAGCTGATTCTTTACCGCTTCGCTTTATGGAGAAACAGGGCTATGAAAAGAACGTGGTAATACTCACTCAGCCCCGTGACTATGTAAAGCCTAAGAACAAGGCCGTGCCCTTGCTGAAGTTAGTGTACAGAAAATATCCAAACATTATAAAGGCGTGTGCTGACAGGCATATAATGTACAATAAGGAGCTGAAGTATATACGCAAAGCCGAGAGCGAGGGACGGGCACTTGTTATCGCTCCGCCTGAAAAGCTTCCCGTTGGACATATCGAGCACGACAGCAATATTCTCCAGGAGGTCTACCGTATCGGACGTATGACGGGTATGGAAAACCTGGACAG
>JAFOMV010000055.1 GCA_017418765.1 Ruminococcus sp.
GAAGAGATTCATGGCATCATTTCCAAGCAGTTTTGCCAGATAGAATGATATTACCGTACCAATAACAGCTCCGGTGATTGAGAAAGCAAATCCTCTCGCTACTCCAAACATATAACTGGCGGCAAACTGAACAGGCTGCCCCGGAAGAAAACATATAACTACCTGCACTATCTGTATGCATATGATCAGAAGCGCTGCGATACTGCTGTTTGCCTTCAGATAATCAACTACGCGTTCCGCGGAATCCTTGCTGAACAGTTCAGCCCCGTATTTCAGATAAAGAAAAGCCGGTATGCCCGCAACAATAATAACGAGCAATATCAGCTTTGATAAGGCAAGTATCTTCTTGTATTTGTCAGAAGATGCTTCGTTGTTCATATCTGAATAAAACCTTTTTTATACAATGTATCCAGACTTTTTATCACACCGAATCTGGAGTGCTCGTATGTAAGACCGCCCTGGAAATAAGCGATATAAGGCTCTCTGAGAGGCGCGTCCGCACTGAGTTCTATGGATGATCCCTGTACAAATGCTCCTGCAGCCATCACTACCTGATCTTCATAACCCGGCATATCCCATGGCATAGGTGAAACATATGAATCTATAGGCGAAGCAGACTGTACGGCCTGGCAGAAAGCTACTGTACGCTCAGCTGTTCTGAACTTTATGGCCTGTATTATGTCGCTTCTGTCGCTGTCTGCCGGCGGCATCACATCAAAACCGAGCATGCTGTATACGGTGCCGGCCAGAATAGCGCCCTTCAAGGCCGCGTTTACGACTTTTGGTGCAAGGAAAAGTCCTTGCAATACATTTCTGTTCTGACCGAATGTAAGACCGCATTCAGCGCCGATCCCCGGGCATGTAAGCCTGTATGATATCTGTTCTATAAGATCGGCTCTGCCGACTATATATCCTCCGGACAGAGCAAGTCCGCCTCCGGGATTCTTTATAAGCGAGCCTGCCATGACATCTACTCCGAACTCAGTAGGTTCAACGGTCCCGACAAATTCGCCGTAGCAGTTATCAAGCATCACAATGATATCTTTGTTGATGCTGTGGACCAGTTCAGTTGCTTTTCTGAGACTTTCAAGTGAAATGGCGGGTCTCCAGTCATAGCCCGTAGAGCGCTGCATGGCAACTACTTTTGTATTCGGAGTGACAGCATTACGGATAGCTTCAAGATTTATGTCAAGATCGTCGCCGAGAGCTACTTCTTTATATACTATACCATAATCTTTTATCGTTCCCTTGAAATCATCGGGTCCTAAAAGACTGCCGTCTCCCCTCTTGTTTGCTGCGCTGCCATCCGGTCTTCCTATGACAGTCTGCAGCGTATCGTATGGAGTGCCTGTGACCTCGATCAATTCGTCTCCAGGACGTAAAAGTCCAAGCAAAGTAGAAGCAATTGCGTGCGTTCCATTAACGATGTTGGGTCTTACAAGTGCAGCTTCGGTACCGAATACGGATGCATACACCCTTTCCACAGCATCACGGCCTGCATCATCATAGCCATAACCTGTGCTCCAGTCGAAATGCGTAGCATTTATATGGTTATCCTGGAAAGCCTTAAGTACTTTCATCTGACATATGGCGGTAGTGTCATCAATACGATCAAATCGTTCTGTCAGAAGGTTTTCAGCTTTATCTACAAGATCCAGTACCTCTTCGTTTATATTGAATTCTTTCTTTAAATAGTCTTTGTAGTCAGTCATTATTCGTCGTCAGTACGTTCAAGTTCCCATTCCATTCCGCTGACAAGGTCTCGCTTAACATTCATCTTGTGTTGAGCATACAACTGAGTGGTTGTGAC